>NZ_JACAPM010000049.1:27610-36960 GCF_013385695.1 Pseudomonas sp. D8002 | reverse complement strand
GCTTCGACAGGGGTAAAGGGTCAGTGCTTGAACATCACATGGCGAACCGTGGTGTAGTCCTCCAGGCCGTACATGGACATGTCCTTGCCGTAGCCGGACAGTTTCTGACCGCCATGGGGCATTTCGCTGACCAGCATGAAGTGGGTGTTCACCCAGGTGCAGCCGTACTGCAACCGTGCAGCCAGGCGATGGGCGCGGCCGACATCGGCGGTCCACACGGAAGAGGCCAGGCCGTAGTCCGAATCGTTGGCCCAGGCCAATACCTGGGCCTCGTCGTTGAATTTGGTTACCGACACTACTGGCCCGAACACTTCGCGGCGCACGATTTCATCGTCCTGCTGCGCGTCGGCCAACACCGTCGGTTCGAAGAAGAACCCGTTGCCTTCCACCGCCTTGCCACCCGTGATCAGGCGGATATGGGATTGCGCCACGGCACGCTCCACAAACCCGGCCACACGGTCACGGTGCTGTGCGGTGATCAGCGGGCCCAGCTCGGTGGCCGGGTCATCCTGCAAACCGTATTTGATGCTGGCAACCGCCGCGCCGAGCTTTTCGACGAACGCGTCGTAGATATCGGCCTGTGCATAAATCCGGCACGCAGCGGTGCAATCCTGCCCGGCGTTGTAGAAGCCGAAGGTGCGAATGCCTTCCACCGCCGCGTCGATATCGGCGTCGTTGAAGATGATCACCGGCGCCTTGCCGCCCAGTTCCATGTGCATGCGTTTGACGCTGTCGGCAGTGCTGGAAATGATATTGGCCCCGGTGGCAATCGAACCGGTCAGCGACACCATGCGCACTTTCGGGTGATTCACCAGCGGGCTGCCCACGGTTGGCCCACGGCCAAACACCAGGTTGAGTACACCGGCCGGGAAAATTTCAGCGGCCAGTTCCACCAGGCGCAGCGCGGTCAGCGGGGTTTGTTCCGAAGGCTTGAGCACCACGGTATTACCGGCGGCCAGGGCCGGGGCGATTTTCCAGGCGACCATCATCAGCGGGTAGTTCCACGGCGCGATGGAGGCAATCACGCCCACCGGGTCACGGCGGATCATAGAGGTGTGGCCCGGCAGGTACTCGCCGCCGGCCGAACCGCTCATGCAGCGGCTGGCGCCGGCGAAGAAGCGGAACACATCGGCCACCGCCGGGATCTCGTCGTTCAGCGCCGCGCTGTAGGGTTTGCCGCAGTTGTCCGACTCAAGCTTGGCCAGCTCTGCGCCGTGGGCTTCGATGGCGTCGGCGAGTTTGAGCAGCAGCAGCGAGCGATCCTTCGGTGGCGTTTGCGACCAGCCTTCAAAAGCGCTGTCGGCAGCACGCACGGCGGCGTCGACCTGGGCTTCGCTGGCTTCCTTGATTTCCACCAGTACCCGACCCAACGCCGGGTTGAACACCGGCTGCGCCGGGCCTTCGCCTTCGACCAGATGGCCGTTGATCAGCAGTTTGGTTTGCATGGTTCTGTCCTCTTAAAGCTGCATCGTTTCCCCTGCCGAAACCGGTTCAAGTGTGGGAGCGGTCTTTCAGTTGATACATCACGTGACTGATACACCGCGTTCTCGAGCAAGCCCGCTCCCACATTTGAACCTCATTCCTTCAGTGGCAATGTGTTGTCAGTTATTTACCGCCACTACCGGCCACGCTTTCGCCGCCGCGGGTCAGGTAATAGGCACCCAGGATCGGGAACATCGTCACGATCATCACCAGCATCGCCACCACGTTGGTCACCGGCACATCCCGTGGCCGGCTCAACTGGTTGAGCAGCCACAGCGGCAAGGTGCGCTCGTGGCCGGCGGTGAAGGTGGTGACGATGATTTCGTCGAACGACAGCGCGAACGCCAGCATGCCGCCGGCCAGCAACGCCGAGCCGAGGTTGGGCATGATGATGTAGCGGAAGGTCTGCCAGCCGTCGGCGCCGAGGTCCATCGAGGCTTCGATCAGGCTGTGGGAAGTGCGGCGCAAACGGGCGATCACGTTGTTGTAGACGATCACCACGCAGAAGGTCGCGTGGCCGACGATGATGGTGAACATCCCCGGCTCAATCCCCAGGGTCTTGAAGGTCGCCAGCAACGCGATACCGGTGATGATCCCCGGCAGTGCAATCGGCAGGATCAGCATCAGCGAGATGCCTTGCTTGCCGAAGAACTCCCGGCGATACAACGCCGCCGAGGCCAGGGTGCCGAGCACCATCGCAATCAGCGTGGCGATGGCCGCGATTTGCAGCGACAGCTTGATCGCTTCCAATACGTCCGGCCGCGAGAAGGCCACGCTGAACCACTTCAGGGTGAAGCCCTGGGGTGGAAAGCTGAACGCCGCCTCTTCGGTGTTGAAGGCGTAGAGGAAGATGATCAGGATCGGGAAGTGCAGGAAAACCAACCCGCCCCAGGCCGCGATTTTTAGACTGAGTGAGGCTTTTTCAGAGTGCATCGAAGGCCCCCAGACGTTTGACGATGGACAGGTAAACCGCGATCAGCACGATCGGCACCAGGGTGAACGCCGCGGCCATGGGCATGTTGCCGATAGCGCCTTGTTGCGCGTACACCATGCCGCCGACGAAGTAACCCGGCGGGCCCACCAGTTGCGGCACGATGAAGTCGCCCAGGGTCAGCGAGAACGTAAAGATCGAACCCGCCGCGATCCCCGGTACCGACAGCGGCAGAATCACCTGCATGAAGGTCTGGCGCGGCTTGGCGCCAAGGTCTGCCGAGGCCTGCAGCAACGATGGCGGCAAACGCTCCAGCGAGGCCTGGATCGGCAGAATCATGAACGGCAGCCAGATGTACACAAACACCATGAACCGCCCCAGGTGCGAGGTGCTCAAGGTGCTGCCGCCCACGCCGGGAATGCCCATGATGAATTGCAGCGCCGGCTCCAGGCCCAGGTGCTGCACGAACCACTGCGCCACGCCGCCCTTGGCCAGCAGCAGGGTCCAGGCGTAGGCCTTGACGATGTAGCTGGCCCACATCGGCATCATCACCGCGATGTAGAAAAACGCCTTGGTCTTGCCGGTGGTGTAGCGCGCCATGTAGTAGGCGATCGGGAACGCGACGATGGCACTGGCGATGGACACCACCACCGCCATGCTCAAGGTGCGCACGATGATGTCGAAGTTCGACGGCTGGAACAGCGCGGCAAAGTTGGCCAGGGTCAGGTCCGGGGTGACCGCCATGGTGAAGTCATCGAACGTATAGAAGCCTTGCCACAGCAAGGTCAGCAGCGAACCCAAATAGATCGCGCCGAACCAGATCAGCGGCGGCACCAGCAGCAGCGACAGGTACAGGTTGGGCTTCTTGTACAGCAGGTTGGAAAACCTGCGCATCGGGGGTTGGGACAGGGCCAGGCTCATGTCACACCTCGCCTGCGATGTCGGTCAACGGCGTCATGGCTTCCCGCGCCCAGCGCGCGGTGATGGACTGGCCGACTTGATGCCCGGCGGTGGTGTCCAGCCATTGGTTGTTGGCCTGGCTGATGTTCAGGGCCTGGCCGTTTTCCAGTTTTAGTTCGTAGCGGGTGGCGCTGCCCTGGTACTGGATGTCATGCAGCAGGCCGCTGACTTCCACCTCGCCGCTGCCCAGCGGGCCTTCGGCGAAGCGCACGTGTTCCGGGCGGATCGAGAACGGCTGCGGGTTACCGCTCAAGCGTTGCGCCAATTCGCCGCGAATCACGTTGGAGGTGCCGACGAATTCCGCGACGAAGGTGGTGGCGGGCTTCATGTACAGGTTGCGCGGGGTGTCGACCTGTTCGATGCGGCCCTTGTTGAATACGGCCACACGGTCGGACATCGACAGTGCTTCGGTCTGGTCGTGGGTGACGAAGATGAAGGTGATGCCAAGTTGGCGTTGCAGTTTCTTCAGCTCGCTTTGCATCTGTTCGCGCAGCTTCAGGTCGAGAGCGCCGAGGGGCTCATCCAGCAGCAATACGCGCGGACGATTGACCAGTGCGCGGGCCAGGGCCACACGTTGACGCTGGCCGCCGGAGAGTTGCACCGGCTTGCGGTCGCCGTAACCGCCGAGGGCGACCATACCCAGGGCTTCTTCGGCGCGGTTGAGGCGTTCGGTCTTGCCCACGCCTTTGACTTTCAGGCCGTAGGCCACGTTGTCCCGCACGTTCATGTGGGGGAACAGCGCGTAATCCTGGAACACAGTGTTCACGTCGCGCTGATACGGCGGCAAGCCGGCGGCTTCCTCACCGTGGATGCGGATGGAGCCGGCACTGGGTTGCTCGAACCCGGCGATCAGGCGCAGGCACGTGGTTTTGCCCGAGCCGGAAGGGCCGAGCATGGAAAAGAACTCGCCGTCCTGGATATCGATGGAAACCCGGTCAACGGCTTTCACTTCGCCGAACTGACGGGAAACGTGGGTGAATTGGACTGCAAGCGTCATGGTGCGGTGCTCCAAAAAGGCGCGTCTTGTAAAAATTAAATCGGAGGTAGAGGTGATCGTTCCCACGCTCTGCGTGGGAATGCAGCGCTGGACGCTCCGCGTCCGCCCTTAAAGTCGTGACGCGGAGCGTCACAGGAGGCATTCCCACGCGGAGCGTGGGAACGATCAACTAGGGAGTGCTTAGCGCCCGCCCATGATCGCGATGTAATCCTGGGTCCAGCGGCTGTACGGCACGAACTTGCCGCCTTCAGCCTGCGGGGTTTTCCAGAAGGCGATCTTCTCGAACTGGTCGAAACCGTTGGTCTTGCAACCCTCGGCGCCCAGCAGTTCGCTTTCCTTGCACGCCGCGGGAACCGCCGGCAACGAACCGAACCACGAGGCCACATCACCCTGGACCTTCGGCTGCAGCGACCAGTCCATCCACTTGTAGGCGCAGTTCGGGTGCTTGGCATCGGTGTGCAGCATGGTGGTATCCGCCCAGCCGGTGGCGCCTTCCTTCGGAATGGTCGAGGCAATCGGCTGTTTCTCGTTCACCAGGCCGTTGACCTGATACGGCCATGCGCTGGAGGCCACCACGCCTTCGTTCTTGAAGTCGCTCATTTGCACGGTGGTGTCATGCCAGTAGCGGTGGATCAACGGCTGCTGGGCGCGCAACAGGTCGAGCACGGCCTTGTACTGGGTTTCGGTCAGCTCGTACGGGCTCTGGATGCCCAGTTCCGGCTTGGTGGCCTTGAGGTACAGCGCCGCATCGGCGATGTAGATCGGGCCGTCATAGGCCTGCACGCGGCCTTTGTTCGGCTTGCCGTCCGGCAGGTTCTGCGCATCGAACACTACGTTCCAGCTGGTGGGCGCGGTCTTGAACACGTTGGTGTTGTACATCAACACGTTCGGGCCCCACTGGTACGGCGTGCCGTACGTTTGCTGGCCGACCACGTACCACGGCGCATCTTTCAGGCGCGGGTCGATGTTCTTCCAGTTGGGAATCAGCGAGGTGTTGATCGGCTGTACGCGCTTGCCGACGATCAACCGCAGCGAGGCATCGCCCGACGCGGTGACCAGGTCGTAGCCGCCCTTGGCCATCAAGCTCACCATCTCGTCGGAGGTGGCGGCGGTCTTGACGTTGACCTTGCAGCCGGTCTCTTTCTCGAAACCGGTGACCCAGTCGTAGTTCTTGTCGCTTTCGCCACGTTCGATATAGCCGGGCCAGGCGACAATATCCAACTGGCCTTCACCGGCACCCACCGCCTTCAGCGGTTCGGCGGCCTGGATGCTGACACTGGCCAGCAGCGCGGTGGTCAGGGCACTGAGCAGAGCGGTCTTGTGCGCAGACATGGGGGTTCCCTCTTCTTTAATTATGGTCGGGGCAGTTTTTGCAGCAGGTGGTGCGTGAGCGTAGTTGTTGTTTTAAAGATGCTGGCCGTGGCGCGCCATGATGTGCCGCACCACGCTGTAGTCCTGTAGCGAATCGCTGGACAGATCTTTGCCATACCCCGAGCGCTTCAAGCCGCCGTGGGGCATTTCGCTGACCAGCATGAAATGACTGTTGATCCAGGTGCAGCCGTATTGCAGGCGCGACGCCACTTGCATCGCCTTGTCCAGATTCTGGGTCCACACGGAGGAGGCCAGGCCGTATTCCGAGTCGTTGGCCCAGTCCACCGCCTGTTCCAGCTCGTCGAAGCGGGTCACGGTGACCACCGGGCCGAACACTTCGCGCTGCACGATTTCATCATTCTGTTTACAACCGGCCAGCAAGGTTGGCTGGTAGAAGAAGCCAGCACCGGAATGCACGGCGGCGCCGGTGATGCGTTCGATATGCGGCTGGCCGAGGGCGCGTTCGACAAAACTGGCGACGCGGTCGCGCTGGCGGGTGCTGATCAGCGGGCCGAGTTCGTTGTCGGCATCTCGCTTGCCGGCAAACCGCAGGCTGCTGACGGCGGCGCCGAGCTCGGCCACCAATTTGTCGTGGATACCGGCCTGGGCGTAGATGCGGCACGCGGCGGTGCAGTCCTGGCCGGCGTTGTAGTAACCGTAGGCGCGCACGCCTTCGACCACGGCTTGCAGGTCGGCGTCGTTGCACACGATCACCGGGGCCTTGCCGCCCAGCTCCAGGTGCGTGCGCTTGAGTGTCTTGGAGGCGGCCTGGAGGATCTTCTGCCCGGTGACGATATCGCCGGTCAACGAGACCATGCGCACCTTCGGGTGGCTGACCAAATGGCTGCCGACCCCTTCGCCGCCGCCACACAGGATGTTGATCACCCCGCGCGGCAACAACTGGCTCAGTACGGGCGCCAGGGCCAGGATCGACAGCGGGGTATGTTCCGACGGCTTGAACACCAGGGTATTACCGGCCGCCAGGGCCGGGGCGATTTTCCAGGCGGCCATCATCAGCGGGTAATTCCACGGCGCAATGGAGGCCACCACGCCAATCGGATCGCGACGCACCATGCTGGTGTAGCCCGGCAGGTATTCACCGCTCAGTTGCCCGGTCTGGCAGCGCACGGCGCCGGCGAAGAAACGGAACACATCGACGGTCGCGCTCAAATCGTCCTGACGTGCCAGGTGCAGCGGCTTGCCGCAATTCAGCGATTCCAGGCGGGCGAGGTAGTCGGCTTGTTTTTCGATTGTCTCGGCGATGCCCAGGAGGATGTTCGAACGCTGCTGGGGCGTGGTCCGCGACCAACCGGCAAAGGCCCGGTGGGCGGCGAGGATTGCGGCTTCGACCTGCTCGGTACTGGCTTCGGCGATATGGGTGAGGATTTCACCGGTGGCCGGGTTGATGATCGGCTCGACAAACCCCTGGCCCGGGACCAGTTCGCCGTCGATCAGCAACGCAGTGAGCAGCGGTGTGGGCGCGCCAGACATTTTTCGCGATCTCTTTTCTTGTGTGGTCATGGCTGTTCTCGTGCGAGGCGCCTGACCTTCTCTTATGGGATGAGCAGAGACTAGAGGTCAGGCGCGAGGTCAACAAATACTAAATACTGAAAGCAGCATTCGATTAAATAGATGGCTTGCGTGGGTGGGGCTGTTCGCGGGCCACCGTCAGGAATGGGTCCACCAGCGCCGGGCGCGCCGTGCCCCGGCGCCAGGCCAGGCCCACGTCTAGGGTCTGGCTGAGGTCGGCAATCGGCCGGGCCTCGATGATGTCGCCTTCCAGGGACCAGGGGCGGTAGGTCATGTCCGGCTGGATCGACACGCCCAGGCCGGCGGCGACCAGGCTTCGCACGGCTTCCGTCGAGGCGGTGCGCAAGGTGACGCGGGGTTGCAGCCCGGCGCCGGTCCACATGCGTTGGGCGTTGTGGCCCATTTCGTCGACGTTTAGCTGAATCAGCGGCTCGCGCGCCACATCCGCCAGGTTGATGCTGTCGTGTTCCAGCAGCGGGTGCTGGGCGGGCAGCCATAAACGGTGGGGCGAGTGGGTGAGCACTTCGGTTTGCAGGGCGTGGCGGTCTTCGAGGTTGGAGAGGATCAGCACGCCGACGTCGATTTCACCGCTGACCAGCAGGTGTTCGATGTAGGGGCGTTCGTCCTCCATCACGCGGATTTCGACATTGGGGTAGGCGCGCTGGAAGCGGGTAAGCAAGTCCGCCAGGTAGTAGCCGGCGACCAGGCTGGTCACGCCGATGATCAACTGCCCGGCCACCTGGTCGGTGCTCTGTTGCAGGCTGCGCTTGGCGTTGTCGACGGTGGCGAGGATGAGGTGCGCCTGGCGCAGGAACTGGTGGCCCTGGTGGGTCAGGGTCATGCCCTTGGCGTGGCGGTTGAACAGGTTGACGCCGATTTCCTGTTCCAGTTGCTGGATCGCCAGGGTCAGGGTGGACTGGGAGATGAAGGCGGTCTGGGCAGCGGCGGAGATTGAGCCGGTCTCGGCCACGGCGATGAAGTGACGGATTTGACGCAAGGTCATCATGCTGGAATTACCAGTGGGGTGTTTTTATAGATTTGTTCGAGTGTATATCGTTTTAATTGAGGGGTAAGCGCGTTACATCTGGAAGCACTCTAGATCGGGGGTTTTTGGCACTTAGTTTTACGCTGGGGGCCTATTGGTCCTGTGAACTTGAGTTTCTGGAGGTTGTGAATGAATACCCGTGGATTGCTCGATCAACTGCTCAAATCCGGCCAGGACATGTTGCAGAACAAGGCTGGCGGGCAGCGCAAGTCAGATGACAAGGGTGCCCTTGGCGGACTGCTGGGTGGCGGCGGGTTGGGTAGCTTGCTTGGCGGTGCCGGTGGTGGGGCCCTCGCGGCCGGCGCCATGGGTTTGTTGCTGGGCAACAAGAAAGCCCGCAAGTTTGGCGGCAAGGCGCTGACCTATGGCGGGTTGGCTGCTTTGGGGGTGATTGCCTACAAGGCCTACGGTAATTGGCAGGCGCAGCAGGCCAGTGCGCCTCAAGGGGAGCCGCAGACCATTGATCGGTTGCCGCCGGCCCAGGTCGAGCAACACAGCCAGGGGATTTTGAAGGCGCTGGTGGCTGCGGCCAAGGCTGACGGGCATGTGGATGAGCGTGAGCGGGCGTTGATCGAAGGGGAGTTTGTGAAGCTGGATAACGATCGTGAGTTGCAGCAGTGGTTGCATGCCGAGCTGAACAAGCCGCTGGATCCGGCAGATGTGGCTCGGGCTGCCAGTACTCCGGAGTTGGCTGCCGAGATGTATATCGCCAGTGTGATGTTGGTGGATGAGGAGAACTTCATGGAGAAGGCTTACCTCGATGAGTTGGCGCGGCAGCTTAAGTTGGAGCCGGGGTTGAAGGCTGAACTGGAGAAGCAGGTGCGGCAGGCTGAGGTGGTTTGATTGTGTACATATCCGTTTCTGCGGTAACGGCTACTTATGGTAAAAGCAAAGACCAGAACGAAAGCAGAGCCGCTTTTCTGTAGGAGCTGGCTTGCCGGCGATGCAGACACCTCGGTCTTCCAGACACACCGAGGTGATGCCATCGCCGGCAAGCCAGCTCCTACAGTGGACCGTGCCCGCTTTAGCTTTTG
>NZ_JACAPM010000049.1:0-27453 GCF_013385695.1 Pseudomonas sp. D8002 | reverse complement strand
CTGTAAGAGCGGAACCAATAGCAGCCGTTACCGCAGCAACGGATATGCCCCCCCAAGAAAACTTTCCTCCCCCGAGCGTGACCCAGATCCCACAACCCGTTGATTAATGATGGCATCCGCTCAGCTATACTCCTCTCCATTTGAATGGCCCTCGAGGAATTACTGTGAAGAACTGGACCTTGCGCCAACGGATTTTGGCGAGCTTTGCGGTCATCATCGCGATCATGCTGCTGATGGTAGTGGTCTCGTATTCACGCCTGTTGAAGATCGAACTCAGCGAAGAATCAGTCCGTGACGACGCAGTCCCGGGGGTGTACCTGAGTTCGATGATCCGCAGTGCCTGGGTCGACAGTTACCTGCAAACCCTCGATATCATTGGCCTGCGCGAAGACAAGGGCCTCACCGACGCCGACAAGACCGACTTCAAGTCTTTCGAAACCCGTATCCTCACCCAGATGGCCAATTACAAGGCGACCATCAACGGCGGCGAGGACCAGGCCGAATTCGATAAATTCGAAGCCCTGCACCAGGCCTATAACAAGGCCCTGTCCGGCGTTCTCGACCACCTGCAGAACCACGACGTGGCCGCCGCCCGCAAACTGTTCGACGCCGAGCTGACCCCGACCTGGACCGCAGGCCGCATGAAGCTCAACGACATCATCACCGAAAACAAAAACGTCGCGGACCGCGCCACCAACGCTATCGACGACGCCGTGTCCGCTGCAAAAATCAGCATGGGCGTCTCGCTGATCCTCGCGATCCTCGCCGCCGGCCTCTGCGGACTGCTGCTGATGCGCGCGATCATGGCGCCGATGAAACGCATCGTCGACATCCTCGAAACCATGCGCACCGGCGACTTGAGCAAACGCCTGAACCTCGAACGCAAGGACGAATTCGGCGCAGTAGAGACCGGCTTCAACGACATGATGACCGAGCTCACCGCCCTGGTGTCCCAGGCACAGCGCTCTTCGGTACAGGTCACTACCTCGGTCACCGAGATTGCCGCGACTTCCAAGCAACAACAGGCCACGGCCACTGAAACCGCCGCGACGACCACCGAGATCGGCGCTACTTCGCGGGAGATCGCTGCTACTTCCAAGGACTTGGTCCGTACCATGACCGAAGTCTCCACCGCCGCCGACCAGGCCTCGGTGGCCGCCGGCTCCGGCCAGCAAGGCCTGGCGCGCATGGAAGAAACCATGCACTCGGTGATGGGCGCAGCTGACCTGGTAAACGCCAAGCTGGCGATCCTCAATGAGAAGGCCGGCAACATCAACCAGGTGGTGGTGACCATCGTCAAGGTCGCCGACCAGACCAACCTGTTGTCCCTCAACGCTGCCATCGAGGCCGAGAAGGCCGGTGAGTACGGTCGCGGGTTTGCCGTGGTAGCCACCGAAGTGCGGCGCCTGGCCGACCAGACCGCCGTGGCCACCTACGACATCGAGCAGATGGTCCGCGAGATCCAGTCGGCGGTGTCGGCCGGGGTGATGGGCATGGACAAGTTCTCTGAAGAAGTGCGCCGTGGCATGTTCGAGGTGCAGCAGGTGGGCGAGCAGTTGTCGCAGATCATCCATCAGGTGCAGGCCCTGGCGCCACGGGTGTTGATGGTCAACGAAGGCATGCAGGCCCAGGCCACCGGCGCCGAGCAGATCAACCATGCGCTGGTGCAGTTGGGCGATGCCAGCAGCCAGACCGTGGAGTCCCTGCGTCAGGCCAGCTTTGCCATCGACGAGCTGAGCCAGGTCGCCGTCGGCCTGCGCAGCGGCGTGTCGCGTTTTAAAGTCTGATGAACGACCTCACGGCTAAACGCGGTGCCGTTGCGGCAGTGAAGAAAGCACTGTTCCTGGTGTTTCACATCGGTAATGAACGGTATGCCCTCAAGGCCACGGAAGTGGCCGAGGTGCTGCCGCGCCTGCCGCTCAAGCCCATTGCCCATGCGCCTGCGTGGGTCGCCGGGATCTTTGCCCATCGCGGGGCAATGGTGCCGGTGATCGATCTCAGTGCCTTGACCTTCGGTACGCCGGCCCAGGCCCGCACCAGCACGCGCCTGGTGTTGGTCAATTATCAGCCGGATGCACTCACTCCGGCACGCTGGCTGGGGCTGATCCTCGAACAGGCCACCGATACCCTGCGCTGTGACCCGGCGGAGTTCCAGCCCTACGGCCTGGACAACCGCCAGGCACGTTACCTGGGCCCGGTGCGCGAAGACGAGCGTGGCTTGATGCAGTGGATCGGCGTGGCGGACCTGCTGACGGCTGACGT
Organism: Pseudomonas sp. D8002; assembly: GCF_013385695.1. NCBI lineage: Bacteria > Pseudomonadati > Pseudomonadota > Gammaproteobacteria > Pseudomonadales > Pseudomonadaceae > Pseudomonas > Pseudomonas sp. D8002. The sequence continues at coordinate 25,191 of NZ_JACAPM010000049.1, read as the reverse complement.
GCAGGCGCTGCTGTTTGCCGCGGGCGAGGAGGGTTGATGAGCAGTGATCAACGCTTCTTCGACTTCCTTAAGGAGCGCATTGGCCTGGACGTTGCCTCGGTGGGCGAAGCGATCATCGAGCGTGCCGTACGCCAGCGCAGCATGGCGCTCAGCGCGCAGACCGCCGATCAATACTGGCAGCAATTGCAGGCCTCCACCGACGAACAGCAAGCGCTGATCGAAGCGGTGATCGTCCCCGAAACCTGGTTTTTCCGTTACCCCGAATCCTTCGCCACCCTGGGCCGGCTGGCGGTCGCCCGCCTGGCCGAAATCAAGCAGATGCGCGCCCTGCGGATCCTCAGCCTGCCGTGTTCCACCGGCGAAGAACCCTATTCGATTGCCATGGCCTTGCTCGACGCCGGGCTGGCGCCGCATCAGTTCAAGGTGCAGGGCATGGACGTCAGCCCGCTGTCGGTGGAGCGCGCCCGCCGTGGGGTGTACGGCAAGAATTCGTTTCGCGGCCAGGACCTCGAGTTCCGCGATCGCCACTTCACCGAGCAAACCGACGGCTACCGGATTGCCGACCGGGTACGCGAACAAGTGCGCCTGCAGGTTGGCAACCTGCTGGACCCCACGCTGCTGGCCAACGAGCCCACCTACGATTTTGTGTTCTGCCGCAACCTGCTGATCTACTTCGACCAGCCGACCCAGAAGCAGGTGTTTGAAGTGCTCAAGGGCCTGACCCATGTCGACGGCGTGCTGTTTATCGGTCCTGCCGAAGGCAGCCTGCTGGGGCGCCTGGGCATGCGTTCGATTGGCGTGCCGCAGTCGTTTGCCTTCAGCCGGCATGCGGAGCCCGCGCCTGAACCGGTATTTGTGCCGATGCCCGCGCCGATTCCTCAGCGCAGTGCCGCGCCTATCCCGACCAGGCCCCGGCCATTCAGCACCGTCAGTGCCCAAGTGGTACCGATCAAGCCGCCGCCCCCGCAGTCGGACGCCGCCGATCTGCTCAGTCAGATTGCGACCCTGGCCAATGAAGGCAAGAGCCTGGAAGCCCGTGCTGCCTGCGAGCGTTATTTGCAGAGCCATCCGCCGGCGGCCCAGGTGTTTTATTGGCTGGGCCTGCTCAGCGATGTGGCCGGCAGCGCCCTGGAAGCCCAGGGTTATTACAGAAAAGCCTTGTACCTGGAACCCCAGCACCCGCAGGCCTTGATGCACCTGGCCGCGTTGCTCGAGTCCCAGGGCGATGTCGCCGGCGCCCGGCGTTTGCAGGCTCGTGCCGCGCGCAGCGAGCGAGCTGACAGTGAGCGTAAATCATGACCCTGGATCCCGAGCTGAACCTGACCCTGGCCGATACCCAGGCCATCGATGACTGCTGGAACCGCATCGGCATCCACGGTGACAAGTCCTGCCCGTTGCTGGCCGAGCACATTCACTGTCGCAATTGCTCGGTGTATTCCGCCGCCGCCACGCGCCTGCTCGATCGTTATGCCTTGCAGCAGGACGATCACCGCCCCGTCGCGACGCCGGAAGTCGAGGGTGATGTCCTCACCCGTTCGCTGCTGATGTTCCGCCTCGGCGAAGAATGGCTGGGCATCGCCACTCGCTGCCTGGTGGAAGTGGCGCCGTTGCAGCCGATCCATTCCTTGCCCCATCAGCGTTCCCGCGCCTTGCTGGGCGTGGCCAATGTGCGTGGCGCACTGGTGGCGTGCCTGTCACTGGTGGAATTGCTGGGGCTGGACAGCACCGGCAGCGGCCCCAGTGGCGCACGAATCATGCCGCGCATGCTGATCATCGCGGCGCAGGACGGCCCCGTGGTGGTGCCGGTGGACGAAGTGGACGGTATCCATGCCATTGATGAACGCACCTTGAACGCGGCGTCTGCCTCCGGCACCCAGGCCAGCGCCCGCTATACCCAAGGGGTGTTGCAGTGGAAAGGCCGCAGCCTGCGCTGGCTGGACGAGGCGCAATTGTTGTCTGCCGTGACCCGGAGCCTCACATGACCCCCGACCAGATGCGCGATGCCTCGCTGCTGGAGCTGTTCAGCCTGGAAGCCGACGCCCAGACCCAGGTGCTCAGCGCCGGCCTGCTGGCCCTGGAGCGCAACCCGACCCAGGCCGACCAGCTCGAAGCCTGCATGCGCGCCGCCCATTCCCTGAAGGGCGCGGCGCGGATTGTCGGGGTGGACGCGGGGGTCAGCGTGGCCCACGTGATGGAAGATTGCCTGGTCAGCGCCCAGGAAAGCCGCTTGTACCTGCTGCCGGAACATATCGACGCACTGCTGCAAGGCACCGATTTGCTGATGCGCATTGCCACGCCGGGCAACACCGTGGGCCCGGCGAACATCGAGTCCTATGTGGCATTGATGGAGCGGTTGCTCGATCCGTCGCAGAAAGTCGCACCGCCCGCTGCGCCAAAGCCCGCGCCGCCGCCAACGCCCGCGCCAGAACCTGAATTGTCGATGGAAGCGCTGCTGACCCTGCCGCCGGAGCCCGAACCCGCGCCGCCGGTCAGTGCCGAACTGCCGCGCCAAAATAAGCGCATGACCGAAGGCGGCGAGCGGGTGTTGCGGGTGACCGCCGAACGCTTGAACAGCCTGTTGGACCTGTCCAGCAAGTCCCTGGTGGAAACCCAGCGGCTCAAGCCTTACCTCGCCAGCTTGCAACGCCTCAAGCGCATCCAGAGCAACAGCGCCCGCGCCCTGGAAAACCTCGACGGCCACCTCAAGACCGTCGACCTGAGCCTGGAAGCCCAGGAAGCCCTGGCCGACACCCGCCGCCTGTTGAGCGAAGCCCAGGCGCTGCTCGCGGAAAAAACCGCCGAAATCGACGAGTTCGGCTGGCAGGCCGGGCAACGCGCCCAAGTCTTGTACGACACGGCGCTGGCGTGCCGCATGCGGCCGTTTGCCGACGTGCTGGCCGGGCAGGTGCGCATGGTGCGTGACCTGGGCCGCAGCCTTGGTAAACAGGTACGCCTGGAAATCGAAGGCGAGAAAACCCAGGTCGACCGCGATGTGCTGGAAAAGCTCGAAGCGCCGCTGACCCATTTACTGCGCAATGCTGTGGACCACGGCATTGAAATGCCCGAGCAACGCCTGCTGGCCGGCAAACCGGCTGAAGGCCTGATCCGCCTGCGGGCGTCTCACCAGGCCGGCTTGCTGGTGCTTGAGTTGAGCGACGACGGTAACGGTGTCGACCTGGAGCGCCTGCGCGGCACCATCGTCGACCGGCATTTGTCGCCGGTGGAAACCGCCCTGCGCCTGAGCGAAGAGGAACTGCTCACGTTCCTGTTCCTGCCGGGGTTCAGCCTGCGGGACAAGGTCACCGAGGTCTCGGGGCGCGGGGTCGGCCTGGATGCGGTGCAGCATATGGTGCGCCAGTTGCGCGGCGCGGTGGTGCTGGAGCAGACGGCGGGGCAGGGCAGTCGCTTCCACCTGGAGGTGCCGTTGACCTTGTCGGTAGTGCGCAGCCTGGTGGTGGAAGTTGGCGAAGAGGCCTACGCCTTCCCGCTGGCCCACATCGAGCGCATGTGCGATCTTGCGCCCGACGACATCGTGCAACTGGAAGGCCGCCAGCATTTCTGGCACGAAGGCCGGCATGTCGGCCTGGTCGCCGCCAGCCAGTTGCTGCAGCGCCCGCCGGGGCAGGGCAGTGAGGAAACCCTGAAGGTCGTGGTGATCCGCGAGCGCGATGCGGTCTACGGGATTGCCGTGGAGCGTTTTATCGGCGAGCGCACGCTGGTGGTATTGCCCCTGGACGACCGGTTGGGCAAGGTCCAGGACATCTCCGCCGGAGCGTTGCTCGATGACGGTTCGGTGGTGCTGATCGTCGACGTCGAAGACATGCTGCGATCGGTGGACAAACTGCTGAATACCGGTCGTCTGGAGCGCATCGCCCGACGCACCCAGCAAACCCTCGAAGCACCGCGCAAGCGTATTCTGGTGGTGGATGACTCGCTGACCGTGCGCGAGCTGCAACGCAAATTGTTACTTAATCGCGGTTATGAAGTGGCCGTGGCAGTCGATGGCATGGATGGCTGGAACGCGCTGCGCTCCGAAGACTTCGACCTGCTGATCACGGACATTGATATGCCTCGCATGGACGGTATTGAATTGGTCACACTCTTGCGCCGTGATACTCGCCTGCAATCCCTGCCGGTGATGGTTGTTTCCTACAAGGATCGGGAAGAAGACCGTCGCCGTGGACTGGACGCCGGCGCCGACTATTATCTAGCCAAGGCCAGCTTCCATGACGACGCGCTGTTGGACGCGGTGGTGGAGCTGATCGGAGGAGCACGGGCATGAGGATTGCGATCGTCAATGACATGCCCATGGCCGTGGAGGCCTTGCGCCGGGCGTTGAGCCTAGAGCCGGCCCACGAAGTGGTGTGGGTTGCGGGCAACGGCCTGGAAGCAGTGCAGCGTTGCGCCGAGTTTACGCCCGACCTGATTCTGATGGACCTGATCATGCCGGTGATGGACGGTGTGGAGGCCACCCGGCAGATCATGGCCGAGACGCCCTGTGCGATCCTGATTGTCACCGTCGACCGCCAGGCCAACGTCAGCCGTGTATTCGAAGCCATGGGCCATGGCGCCCTGGACGTGGTTGACACGCCTGCACTGGGCGTGGGCAATCCGAAGGACGCCGCGGCACCGCTGTTGCGCAAGATCCTCAATATCGGCTGGCTGATTGGCCAGCGTGGCAGCCGCGTGCGGGCCGAGCCTGCGCCCCAGCGGGCCACGGGCAAACGCCAGAGCCTGGTGGCCATCGGTTCGTCCGCAGGCGGCCCGGCTGCCCTGGAATCCCTGCTCAAGGGCTTGCCCCGGGACTTCTCGCCGGCCATTGTGCTGGTGCAGCATGTGGACCAGGTGTTCGCCGCCGGCATGGCCGAATGGCTGAGCAGTGCCTCGGGCCTGCCGGTGCGACTGGCCCGGGAAGGCGAGCCGCCCCAAAGCGGTGTCGTGTTGCTGGCGGGCACCAATCATCACATTCGTCTGCTGAAGAACGGCACGCTGGCCTACACCGCAGAGCCTGTGAACGAGATTTACCGGCCGTCCATCGACGTGTTTTTCGAGAGCGTCGCCAGCTACTGGAATGGCGATGCCGTTGGCGTGCTGCTGACGGGGATGGGGCGTGATGGCGCCCAGGGACTTAAGTTGATGCGTCAGCAAGGCTACCTGACCATCGCGCAGGACCAGCAAAGCTGTGCTGTTTACGGCATGCCCAAAGCGGCAGCGGCGATTGACGCGGCTGTTGAAATTCGCCCATTGGACAGAATTGCGCCACGATTGCTGGAGGTATTCGCAAAATGACCGATATCACACGCTGTCCTGGCCTGCAGGTAGTAATTCAGGTGACCGTAAATGAATGATTTGCAGCTCGACGACTTCAAGACCGACGAAAACGCCGCCATGGTGCTGCTCGTCGACGACCAGGCGATGATCGGCGAGGCCGTACGCCGGGGCCTGGCCCATGAAGACAATATCGACTTCCACTTTTGCGCCGATCCGCACCAGGCCATTGCCCAGGCGATCCGTATCAAGCCGACGGTGATCCTGCAGGACTTGGTGATGCCGGGTCTCGATGGCCTGACCCTGGTGCGCGAATACCGCAATCACCCGGCGACGCAGAACATCCCGATCATCGTGCTTTCCACCAAGGAAGACCCGCTGATCAAGAGCGCGGCGTTTGCTGCCGGGGCCAACGACTACCTGGTCAAGCTGCCGGATAACATCGAACTGGTGGCGCGCATCCGCTATCACTCGCGCTCCTACATGACCCTGTTGCAACGGGACGCGGCCTACCGGGCGCTGCGGGTCAGCCAACAGCAGTTGCTGGACACCAACCTGGTGCTGCAACGGCTGATGAACTCCGACGGCCTGACCGGGCTGTCCAATCGCCGGCATTTCGACGAATACCTGGAACTGGAATGGCGCCGCGCCATGCGTGACCAGACCCAACTGTCGCTGCTGATGATCGACGTGGACTTCTTCAAGACCTACAACGACAGTTTCGGCCACCTGGAAGGCGACGAGGCGTTGCGCAAGGTGGCGGCGACCATTCGTGATGCCAGCAGCCGTCCTTCGGATTTGCCGGCGCGTTATGGCGGTGAAGAGTTTGCCCTGGTGCTGCCCAATACCTCGCCGGGCGGTGCGCGGCTGGTGGCCGAGAAACTGCGCCAGGCGGTGGCGAGCCTGAAAATCCCGCACATTGCCCCGGCAGAAGGGGCGAGCCTGACCATCAGTATTGGCTTGGCGACCATGACCCCGGTGCAGGGCACCGATTGCCGGCAATTGATCTCGGCGGCGGACAAGGGCCTGTACCTGGCCAAGCACAATGGGCGCAATCAGGTGGGGATCGAGTAGGGAATACGGTCTGCGGGATGTCGCAGACCTAATGTGGGAGCGGGCTTGCTCGCGAATGCGGTGTGTCAGTCAATACATCTGGCGACTGAACCACCGCATTCGCGAGCAAGCCCGCTCCCACATTTGATCTTCATCGCTGTCTGGATGGTGCATATCCCCGCCTTTTCGGCCAAGCGGACTGCCGTTATCAGCCGTTTGTCGTTATACTCGTCGGCTTTCAAAAGTTCGCCAACGAGTGCTGCCCGCCATGGAAATCAACCCGATCCTTAACACCATCAAGGACCTGTCCGAGCGCTCCGAAACTATTCGGGGGTATCTTTGACTACGATCAAAAGCATGAGCGTCTGACCGAAGTCAATCGCGAGCTTGAAGATCCGGCTGTCTGGAACAAACCTGAATATGCCCAGGAACTGGGCCGCGAGCGCGCTGCGCTGGCGCAGATCGTCGACACCCTCGACGAATTGAACACCGGTCTGGGCGATTGCCGCGACCTGCTGGACATGGCCGTCGAAGAAAACGACGAAGGCGCAGTGGGCGATGTCGTCGCCGAGCTGGCCCGTCTCGAGGAAAACCTCGCCAAACTCGAATTCCGCCGCATGTTCAGCCATGAAATGGACCCGAACAACGCCTACCTGGACATCCAGGCCGGTTCTGGCGGCACCGAAGCCCAGGACTGGGCCAACATCCTGTTGCGCATGTACCTGCGCTGGGCCGACAAACGCGGTTTCGACGCGACCATCATGGAACTGTCGGCCGGTGAAGTCGCCGGCATCAAGGGCGCGACCGTGCACATCAAGGGCGAATACGCCTTTGGCTGGCTGCGGACCGAGATCGGCGTACACCGCCTGGTGCGCAAGAGCCCGTTCGACTCCGGCAACCGTCGCCACACGTCGTTCTCCGCCGTTTTCGTCTCGCCAGAGATCGACGACAAGGTGGAAATCGAGATCAACCCGGCAGACCTGCGGATCGACACCTACCGTTCCTCCGGTGCCGGTGGCCAGCACGTAAACACCACCGACTCGGCCGTACGTATTACCCACGTACCGACCAATACCGTGGTGAGCTGCCAGAACGAACGTTCCCAGCACGCGAACAAGGACACCGCCATGAAAATGCTGCGGGCCAAGTTGTACGAGCAGGAAATGCAGAAACGCAACGCCGCGTCCCAGGCGCTGGAAGACACCAAGTCGGATATCGGCTGGGGTCACCAGATCCGCTCGTATGTGCTCGACGCGTCGCGGATCAAGGATCTGCGTACCAACATCGAACGCAGCGACTGCGACAAGGTGCTCGACGGTGATATCGACGAATACCTGGAAGCCAGCCTGAAATCTGGCCTGTAACTCCTTTGTAGGAGCCGGCTTGCCGGCGATCCCCGGCCGCAGGCCGGGGACAACGAACCTGATGGAAAATTTAAAGACATGAGCGACCAACAACTCGACCCGCAAGCCCTGCAACAGGAAGAAAACTCCCTGATCGCCCTGCGCAAGGAAAAGCTTGCTGCCGAGCGCGCCAAGGGCAATGCCTTCCCGAACGACTTCCGCCGCGAAAACTACTGCGATGCCTTGCAGAAACAGTACGCGGACAAGACCAAGGAAGAGCTGGCAGAGGCTGCAATCCCGGTCAAGGTTGCCGGTCGCATCATGCTCAACCGTGGCTCGTTCATGGTGATCCAGGACATGACCGGTCGCATCCAGGTCTACGTCAACCGTAAAACCCTGTCCGAAGAAACCCTGGCCTCGGTAAAAACCTGGGACATGGGCGACATCATTGCCGCCGAAGGCACCCTGGCGCGTTCCGGCAAGGGTGACCTGTACGTTGAAATGACCAGCGTGCGCCTGCTGACCAAATCCCTGCGCCCGCTGCCGGACAAGCACCACGGCCTGACCGACACCGAGCAGCGCTATCGCCAGCGCTACGTTGACCTGATCGTCAACGAAGAAGTGCGCCAGACCTTCCGCGTGCGTTCGCAGGTTATTGCGCACATCCGCAGCTTCCTGATGAAGCGTGACTTCCTCGAAGTTGAAACACCGATGCTGCAAACCATCCCGGGTGGTGCCGCAGCCAAGCCGTTCGAAACCCACCACAACGCGCTGGACATGGAAATGTTCCTGCGTATTGCGCCTGAGCTGTACCTCAAGCGGCTTGTTGTTGGCGGCTTCGAAAAAGTGTTCGAGATCAACCGCAACTTCCGTAACGAAGGCGTTTCGACTCGTCACAACCCTGAATTCACCATGTTGGAGTTCTACCAGGCCTACGCCGACTACGAAGACAACATGGACCTGACCGAGGAACTGTTCCGCGAACTGGCGCAACTGGTCCTGGGCACCACCGACGTGCCGTACGGCGACAAGGTATTCCACTTCGGCGAGCCGTTCGTGCGCCTGTCGGTGTTCGATTCGATCCTCAAGTACAACCCTGAGCTGACCGCCGATGACCTGAACGACATCGACAAGGCCCGCGCCATCGCCAAGAAAGCCGGCGCCAAGGTGCTGGGCTTCGAAGGCCTGGGCAAATTGCAGGTGATGATTTTCGAAGAGCTGGTGGAGCACAAGCTGGAGCAGCCGCACTTCATTACCCAGTACCCGTTCGAAGTGTCGCCGCTGGCCCGTCGCAACGATGACAACCCGAACGTCACCGACCGTTTCGAGCTCTTCATCGGCGGCCGTGAAATCGCCAACGCCTACTCCGAGCTGAACGACGCCGAAGACCAGGCCGAGCGCTTCATGGCCCAGGTGGCTGACAAGGACGCTGGCGACGACGAGGCGATGCACTACGACGCCGACTTCGTACGCGCCCTGGAATACGGCATGCCGCCTACCGCCGGTGAAGGTATCGGCATCGACCGGTTGGTGATGTTGTTGACCAACTCGCCGTCGATCCGTGACGTGATCTTGTTCCCGCACATGCGGCCACAAGCGTAACCGTAGCGAAATCCGAAGCCGCCTTTTATAAGGCGGCTTTTTTATGTGGCGTTTATAAGCGTCAAGTAAACAGCGCCAGGTGATCGTTCCCACGCTCTGCGTGGGAACGCAGCCCGTGACGCTCCGCGTCACACTGTGGAGGAAGATCCGTCGTGAACCGCGTAATGGCTCAAAAGGGTGCCGCCGGCATTGCCGCTGCCGTGGCTGAAAGTGTTCAGTACCAGGGCCGCAAGGCCAGTCGCCGGGGCAGTGAGCAGCGCAGGCAGGACATTCTCGATGCAGCGATGCGCATCGTGGTACGCGAAGGCGTGCGTGCCGTGCGTCACCGTGCGGTGGCGGCGGAAGCCGGTGTGCCGTTGTCGGCCACCACCTATTACTTCAAGGATATCGACGACCTGCTCACCGACACCTTCGCCCAATATGTGGAGCGCAGCGCCGCGTTCATGGGCAAGTTGTGGGTGCGTAATGAAGGCCTGCTGCGCGAGATGGTGGCTTATGGCGACGGCAGCCCGCAGTCGCGCTCGCAACTGGCCGATGACATCGCGCGCCTGACCGCCGATTACGTGCAACGCCAATTGCTCAACCGCCGTGAGCACCTGATGGCCGAGCAGGCGTTTCGCCAGGAAGCGCTGCTGAACCCGCGCCTGGCCGAGCTGGTGCGCTCCCACCAGCAAATCCTGCTGCAGGGCACTTGCCAGTTTTTCCAGGTATTGGGTTCCCGCGAGCCGCAACAGGATGCCAAAGTGTTGACGGCGATTATCGGTCGGATGGAATATCAGGGCCTGCTGGGCGGCGCAGAGCCTCTGACCAGCGAAGAAATGCTTGAGATCCTCAAGCGTTACATGCATTTGGTGTTGGCTTCGGTCTGACACAGGGGATTGTCCAATGAAAGCCTGGCGCGTCGTCGTGATCGCCTTGTCGTTCCTGTTGCTCAGCGGTTGCCTGGTGACCTTCAAGGACCCGTTGCCCGCCAGCGAGGCGGCGCCTGATGGTCTGCTTGGCAAATGGGCCAGCAAAAACGCCTGGGGTGAGCCGCTCAACCTGCAAATCAGCCGCGTCGGTAAGCACCGCTACAAAGCCGTGAGCTACCCTAAGGCCAAGCCGGGCCAGCGGGATGAATACCTGTTCACGGTTTCCCGGCATGGCAGCCGCTGGTATCTGTCGGCGCCATTGCCGGCCAGGTTCGGCGGGCATTACATCCTCGCCGGGTTCGAATTGAATGATGAGCACGAGCTGGTGGTCTACAACCTCGACCTGGATCAGGTCCACCAGGCGGTCGGCCAGAAGGTCCTGAGTGGCAGCACCGTCGAAACCGTCGAGGGTGCCGGTGTGTTGATCGACAGTTCCATGGCCCGGGTATTTGCGTACCTGGATGATCCGGCCAATGCCGATGTGTTCGTCGAAGCCGTACGCTACCAGCGTGCAGGCAAATAACGTTTAAAGAGGAAGTACCGGGTGGACGATTACCAGCAGACGATACGCGCCTTGTCCGATCGCATTGTGCTGGCGCAAACACCGATTCGCGTCCTCGACGCCGTGAAGTGGGACGAGAATATTCGCCAGGGATTCCTCAAGGCCAAGGGCAAGGAAATGCCGGCGGTGGACCGCGACTACTACCTGACCCGGCCGCTGTCGTTCGATTCCAGCGCGGTGAAGCTGGAGTTCCAGAACATCGAGCGTGACATCACCCGCCAGCTTGGCCAGTTCAACCCGGTCGGGCAGATCATGCGGCGCATGTGCAAGGAATACCGCATGGTGGTGCGCATGCTCGAAGCGCGGGGCACCGAGGATTTCGGCCTGATCTCCCAGGAGCTGTACGGCGCCGCTTCCGATGCGTTCCATGCCGGTGACCCGACCCTGGCCGACCTCGGCCTGATGATGTCGGACTACCTGAACAATATCGATGGCCGTGGCGACCTCAAGGACGAAGCCAAGACCCTGACCGCCAAGGATGCCGTCAACCTGCTGCAGAGCCGCCTGAACAAGGTATTCGGCGAGGCCGAGGAAACCATCCGGGTGTTTGAGTCCGACGGTATCGTGGCGGATGCGGCGGCAGGTGCCGACTACATCAAGATCCGCGCCGACGCGATGTTCAACGACCGCGACGTGCGCGCCCTGGAGGTCCATGAAGGCCTGGTGCACGTGGGCACCACCCTCAATGGGCAAAACCAGCCGATCTGCACCTTCCTGTCCAAGGGCCCGCCCTCGTCGACCGTGACCCAGGAAGGCCTGGCGATCCTGATGGAAATCATCACCTTCGCCTCCTACCCCAGCCGCCTGCGCAAGCTGACCAACCGCACTCGCGCCATTCATATGGTGGAGCAGGGAGCCGACTTCCTGCAGGTGTTCGAATTCTTCCGCGAGCAGGGCTTTGAGATGGCGGAAAGCTACGGCAACGCCAGCCGGGTTTTCCGTGGGTCGACGCCTACGGGTCTGCCGTTTACCAAGGATTTGTCCTACCTCAAGGGCTTTATCATGGTTTACAACTACATTCAGTTGGCCGTGCGCAAAGGCAAGCTGGAGCAAGTGCCGTTGTTGTTCTGCGGCAAGACCACCCTGGAAGACATGCGTACCCTGCGCCAACTGGTGGACGAAGGTCTGGTGGTGCCACCCAAATACCTGCCGGATCAGTTCCGCGACATGAATGCGTTGGCGGCGTGGATGTGTTTCTCCAACTTCCTCAACCATTTGAGCCTGGACCGGATCGAGGCGGATTACTCCAATATCCTTTAACGATATCTCTGAAGGAACTCAGTCAAAATGTGGGAGCGGGCTTGCTCGCGAATGCGGTGTATCAGCAACAGATGTGGTTACTGAATCACCGCATTCGCGAGCAAGCCCGCTCCCACCTTTGATCTCCATAGGTCTTCAGGATCGTTCCCAACCCATTCACGAGGCTTCAACGGATGAGAATCCTCGGCATTCTTTGCCTGCTACTGACCCTTAACGGCTGCAGCTCCTTATTGTTCTATCCGGAGCGCGGCATGCCGTTCACCCCGGAAAAGGCTCGCCTGCAATACCGTGACGTCACATTGACCACCGCCGATGGCCTGAAGCTCCACGCCTGGTGGCTGCCGGCCAAGGCCGGCGTGCCGCTCAAGGGCACGGTGCTGCACCTGCACGGCAATGGCGGCAATCTCGCCTGGCACCTCGGCGGCAGCTGGTGGCTGCCTGAGCAGGGCTATCAAGTGCTGTTGGTGGACTATCGCGGCTACGGGTTGTCCGAAGGAGAACCTTCGCTGCCGGCGGTTTACCAGGACATCGACGCCGCTTTCAAGTGGATCGACAACGCCCCCGAAACCCAGGGCCAGCCACTGATCGTGCTCGGCCAAAGCCTGGGCGGCGCGCTAGTGGTGCACTACCTGGCGGAACATCCCGAACGTCAGCCGCAGCTCAAGGCGCTGGTACTGGACGGTGTGCCGGCCAGTTATCGTGACGTAGGACAATTCGCCCTCAGCACCTCCTGGCTAACATGGCCGTTCCAGGTGCCGTTGTCGTGGCTGGTGCCGGACGGCGACAGTGCGATCAACGCCATGCCCCGGCTGACCGGCGTGCCGAAATTGTTGTTCCATAGCCTGGATGACCCGATCGTGCCGCTCTCCAACGGCATTCGTCTGTATCAGGCTGCGCCGCCACCGCGGGTGCTGCAACTGACCCGGGGTGGCCACGTGCAAACCTTTGCCGACAAGACCTGGCAAACCGTGATGCTGCGCTACCTGGACGACCCCCAGCATTTCAACGGGCTGCGCCGCCTGGGGGAAATCCCCAATTACCCGGCGGCCCCGAACTCCAACGCAGAGAACCCGCAATGAGCGAAGAACGCAACATGATCCCCCTGATCCTCACCGGCATCGGCACCATCATCGGTACCGTTGGCTGCCTTTGGTACTACGGCTATTTGCACTTCGCCAAGCCCGAGGATGCGTTGCTGCTCAGCGACTTCACCATGCTCAAGACCGTGCCGGGCGAGGATTACAAAATCTCCCTGACCCCGGCCGCCCAGGTGGCGCAATGCGTTGATGGCGTACTGGTGCTGTTTGATACCGAACAGAAAGGGCTGACCGGCGTACTGGTCAACAGCAAGAAGCAGGCAGTGCGTTGCATGGGGCAGGAAACGCCGCAATTGGAGCAGTAGCGCGAGTCAAGTGGGAAAGGTCTGGAACCATTTTAAGTGGATTGCCACAGATTCCGTACTGGCCAGCAGCGCTGGATCGGTTATCTCGGATACTTAATTTGGAGTCACTTGAATGGACATTCCTCGCGTAAACAACTCGTCTTCCCCATTCACTGCCGGTGCGGGGGGAGGTGATTCGCGACTTCAGCAATTGGAACAAGATATTCAGAAGTTGAAGAACCAGATCGCCCAAGGAGGCGGTGGTGCACAGGGCGCGCAGGGCGAAGAAAGCCTTGAGGAAAGGCTCAAGAGGCTCGAGGCGGAGCTGGCCCAACTCAAAGGGCAGGAGCAGGATAACTCGGCGCAAGTAAGCTACTGACCCGATGCTCTTGAAGCGCACTGGGACCTCTTGATTCCTGGCCTGCAAATAAAAGAATCCCGCCATTTGGCGGGATTTTTCATGCGGCCTCAAACGATCATTCAGCGACGGAGCGAGCGGCGTGGTGTGCGGGCTGGGCCCTCCGGTGCAGTCGTAGTTGATGATGGAAATATCTGGAACCGTATTGCGTAACGCACCACAGAAGCGATGTGATTTACACGAGTCGGGGCGAGAAGGTGGCGATAGATATTGCTGCAATAAGCAACATGGTGAACATGCTCAGGGGGCACGAGAAGCTGGAAATGCTCGACGCCGAGGATCATAAGCTCAAGCACTTGCTCGACAAGCTGTCGGAACATGGCTACGGCGGGAAGATAGAGCTACCAGCCGAGGATCCCAACCGACCTGTGCGGTTCGACGACCCGAAAAAAAACCCACAGTAACGTGGGTTTTTTTTCCAGCATCAATCGATCAGTTGGCCATCGAAGAACGTGGCTTGACCGGCTGGTTGTCGTTGGAGATGGTCACTTCAACGCGGCGGTTCATGGCGCGGCCCGAAACGCTGCCGTTATCGGCAACCGGGTATTCCTTGCCATAGCCCTGGGTCACGATGCGCGAGATATCCACACCCTGGTTGGCCAGTGCGCGCTGTACGGAAGCGGCGCGGCGCTCGGACAGGCTCTGGTTGTACGAGTCGGAACCGGTGCTGTCGGTGTAGCCTTCGACAATCACTTTACGGTCCGGGTTATCGCGCAGGAACTGCGCCAGCTTGGTGATATTCACCAGGCCGCTGGACTTGAGGTCTGACTTGTTGGTGGCGAACAGCACGTCACCAAAGGTCACCAGTGTGCCGCGATCAGTCTGCTTGGCGTTCAAGCTGTCTTGCAGTTGCTTGATCTGCGCGTCACGGGCCTGCAGCAGGGCGCGGGCACGTTCGTCACCGGCGTTTTTCAGCTTGGCTTCGGACTCACGCAGGACGATGGTGTCCTTGGCCACTTCAACGCGCTGGTTGGTCAGGTAGGCCAGTTGGTCGACCTTCTTCTGGTCTTCCTTGTCGCGGTAGGCCTTGTCAGCCTTGTCCAGCCAGTCGCTGGCGTCTTTGGTTTCCAGCGCCGCTACTTTGGTGGCTTGCGGGTTGGCTTGCAGGGCCGAGAAGTTGGTCCGAGCATTTTCCAGGTTCTGGTTCGGCGGGGTGGAGCAAGCCGCCAGAGCAACGCTCATCGCCAGCAGGGCAGGGATCATCAATTGTTTACGCATAGTCGTGTCGTCCTTTCAATTCGGTTTCGGGTGCAATGCAATCAGGGGCGGCGGCTTATTGTTGCGGCTGGATCACAGCCGGGCGCATGCCTTCCTGACGCAGCTCCTGAACAGCTTTCTGGGAATCCTTCACAGCCTGTTCGGCCTTGGCAGCCTGGGCTTTACGCTCTGCTACGCGAGCGTCCCACTCGGACTGTTCGGCCAGGCGACGGGCTTCGTCGTAGTTCTTGTCGTGCATGGCGATTTCAGCTTGCTTCAGTTTGTCCTGGGCAGACTTCATCTCCACGGCTGCGAACTCGGTACCGCCGGCGCTGACAGCGCTGTTCACCGCAGATTGGGTAACAGCGTATTGCTCGGTCGGCGGGTTGCCGGCGCAGCCAGCCAGTACGAAGCTGGTGCCGATTGCCAGCGCGGCCAATTTAAGCCCGCGCAGGTGGTTAAACGAGGTTTTGGCAGTGCTGGTCTTCATCGTCTTCAACTCCATTAGGTAACTCCTGAAAAACATCAAATCCATCTCCGGCTTGCAGTGTCTGCGGGGCCCGGCGGTTAGCTCAGGACGCCTATTCAAACGGCTGTTCCAAGTGATGGCTTACTGGCTGTGACCGGAGGCTTTTTT
Source organism: Pseudomonas sp. D8002 (assembly GCF_013385695.1). Taxonomy (NCBI): domain Bacteria; kingdom Pseudomonadati; phylum Pseudomonadota; class Gammaproteobacteria; order Pseudomonadales; family Pseudomonadaceae; genus Pseudomonas; species Pseudomonas sp. D8002. Next base: position 9,559 of record NZ_JACAPM010000049.1, on the reverse strand, counting down.
GAATAGTTCAGCGAAGATGGCGATTTGCCTAAAAAAATATTTGACTGAGCGGTCAGCGTTTAAAAGTTGGAACTTTTGCATGGCGCAGCGGTATCCAGGGCCTGTGGGAGGCCCTGGATACGGGAGGTTAAGGGTTTTGAGGCGCAGGTTTACTAGTGTTTCTGCTTGTCGGACTGAGCTGACAAATCGTGCAGGTAACGCCGTGACAGGCTGAGAAAACGTGGGGTTGGGCCGACATCCTCATACAGCGGATCGCCTTCCTCATCGGTCGCAATCACCTGCTTGCCCTTGATGTAGGGAAAGCTCGCTTCCAGCTCTTCGAGGGCTGCGCCAATCAACTCGCCGAGCAGTTCTTCGGTATGGCGTTTGGGGTACATCTCGGAGATCGCCGCCAGCCTGGCGGCGGCTTCCACGTCCAGATGGATGGCGTATTCGGTTTTGGTCAGGCGACCCTTGGCGTTTTCTTCCCAATGCTGGGCCAGTTCTCGGATTTTCATGGCAACCTCAATGGAGCCCACGGTACGCGGGCGATGATGAGTGACCAGCCGGCCAGCGCGGATAACGCTGCGGCTTACTGTTGAGACTAGCTGCAACTCACAAGGTTTAAAGTTCCTTGTAAGACGTCGCCGTGGGCGGCACTCTTGAAGATCAAAGCGTCCCGGATTTTCTGCTGGAGATTGGCTGATGAGCGATATCGATGCACGTTTGCGTGAGGATGTTCACCTGCTGGGTGAACTGTTGGGCAACACGATTCGAGAACAGTACGGCGATGAATTCCTCGACAAGATCGAGCAGATCCGTAAAGGCGCCAAGGCCGACCGCCGTGGCGCAGCCTCGGAGCAGGTGGCCGGCGAAGAGCTGAGCGCCAGCCTCAATCAACTCAAGGAAGACGAACTGCTGCCGGTGGCGCGGGCCTTCAACCAGTTTCTCAACCTGGCCAATATCGCCGAACAGTATCAGTTGATCCACCGCCGTGATGAATCAACCCCGGCGCCGTTCGAGTCGCGGGTGCTGCCGGAACTGCTGGCGCGCCTGCAGAGTGAAGGCCACAGCAGCGAATCCCTGGCGCGCCAGTTGGGTCGGTTGGAAATCGAACTGGTGCTCACCGCTCACCCCACCGAAGTCGCCCGCCGCACCCTGATCCAGAAATACGACGCCATCGCCGCACAACTGGCCCTGCAGGATCACCGCGACCTCACCACCGCCGAGCGCGAGCAGATCCGCAATCGCCTGCAACGCCTGATCGCCGAAGCCTGGCACACCGAAGAAATTCGCCGCACCCGGCCCACGCCGGTAGACGAAGCCAAGTGGGGCTTTGCGGTGATCGAGCATTCGTTGTGGCACGCCATCCCGAATTATTTGCGCAAGGCCGATCACGCTTTGCATGCCGCGACCGGCCTGCGCCTGCCTCTGGAGGCCGCGCCGATTCGCTTCGCTTCCTGGATGGGCGGCGACCGCGACGGCAACCCCAACGTCACCGCCCCGGTCACCCGCGAAGTGCTGTTGCTGGCGCGCTGGATGGCCGCTGACCTGTACTTGCGCGACATCGACCACCTCGCCTCCGAACTGTCGATGCAACAGGCCAGCCCGGCATTGCAGGCCAAGGTGGGTGACAGCGTCGAACCTTACCGGGCGTTGCTCAAGCAATTGCGTGAGCGGCTGCGCGCCACACGCCAATGGGCCCACACCTCGTTGACCAGCAGCACGCCGGCGCCCGCCGATGTGCTGCAAAACAACCGCGAGCTGCTCGAGCCGCTGGAGCTGTGCTACGAGTCGCTGCACACCTGCGGCATGGGTGTGATTGCCGACGGCCCGCTGCTGGACTGCCTGCGTCGGGCGGTCACGTTCGGGCTGTTCCTGGTGCGCCTCGACGTACGCCAGGACTCCACCCGCCACTGCGCGGCCATGACCGAAATCACCGACTACCTGGGCCTTGGCCGGTACGAGGATTGGGACGAAGAGGCGCGCATCAGCTTCCTGATGAAGGAACTGGCCAACCGTCGACCCTTGTTGCCGGGCTACTTCAAGCCTTCGGCAGACACCGCCGAAGTGCTGAACACCTGTAAGGAAATCGCTGCCGCACCGGCTGCGTCCCTGGGTTCCTACGTCATCTCCATGGCCGGCGCCGCGTCGGACGTGTTGGCCGTGCAACTGCTGCTCAAGGAGTCCGGCGTACAACGGCCGATGCGTGTGGTGCCGTTGTTCGAGACTCTGGCTGACCTGGACAACGCAGGCCCGGTGATCGAGAAACTGCTGCTGTTGCCGGGTTATCGCGCCCGTCTGCAAGGCCCGCAGGAAGTGATGATCGGCTACTCGGATTCGGCCAAGGACGCGGGCACTACCGCCGCCGCCTGGGCGCAATACCGGGCCCAGGAACGGCTGGTGGAAATCTGCCGCGAACAACAAGTCGAACTGCTGCTGTTCCACGGTCGTGGCGGCACTGTAGGCCGCGGCGGCGGCCCGGCTCACGCGGCGATTCTGTCGCAGCCTCCGGGGTCGGTGGCGGGGCGTTTCCGCACCACTGAGCAAGGCGAGATGATCCGCTTCAAGTTCGGCCTGCCGGACATCGCCGAGCAGAACCTCAACCTGTATCTGGCGGCGGTGCTGGAGGCAACCTTGCTGCCACCGCCACCACCGGAACCGGCGTGGCGCCACCTGATGGACGAATTGGCCGCCGACGGTGTCAGCGCTTACCGCGCCGTGGTGCGGGAAAATCCGCAGTTCGTCGAGTATTTCCGCCAGTCCACGCCGGAGCAGGAGTTGGGTCGCTTGCCCCTGGGCAGTCGTCCGGCCAAGCGCCGGGCTGGTGGCATTGAAAGCCTGCGGGCGATCCCGTGGATCTTCGGCTGGACCCAGACCCGCCTGATGCTGCCCGCCTGGCTCGGCTGGGAAGCGGCGTTGAACAATGCCCTGGAGCGGGGCGAAGGCGAGTTGCTGGGGCAGATGCGCGAGCAGTGGCCGTTCTTCCGTACGCGCATCGATATGCTGGAAATGGTGCTGGCCAAGGCCGACGCCGACATCGCCCGGCTGTATGACGAGCGATTGGTGCAGCCCGATCTGCTGCCATTGGGCGCGCACTTACGCGACCTATTGTCGCAGGCGTGCAGTGTGGTGCTTGGCCTGACTGGCCAGTCTCAGCTGCTGGCCCACAGCCCCGATACGCTTGAGTTCATCCGCCTGCGCAACACCTACCTGGACCCGTTGCACCTGCTGCAGGCCGAATTGCTGGCCCGATCGCGGCAACAGGAAGCGGCACAAGACAGCCCTCTGGAACAGGCGCTGCTGGTGTCTGTGGCCGGTATTGCCGCTGGTTTGCGCAACACCGGCTGACATTTATGGCGTGTTCTCAATAGCTTGCAGATACCCCGCGCCGGTCGCCGTAAAATTGGCGACCGGCGTTTTGCTGTCAGGGTTGTACCTGCTTGTAAAGCCAGCGGGGCGCGGGTTTCTCCTACTTTCGGCGGCTTGTGTGGTTTGGGCCTGCTGTGTATCTTGATCAGCCTTTGGCCGTTTGTGCGGCCTGGACCCAAAATTTCCGAGATTGGCCCCACGCGGCGAATCCGAGCGTCATCTCTATAAAAAATTGAGGAGCACATCGATGCGCGTCATTCTGCTGGGAGCTCCCGGGGCCGGTAAAGGTACTCAGGCAAAGTTCATCACTGAAAAATTCGGCATTCCACAAATCTCCACCGGCGACATGCTGCGTGCGGCCGTCAAGGCCGGCACCGAGCTGGGCCTGATCGCCAAGAGCGTGATGGACAGCGGCGGCCTGGTCTCCGATGACCTGATCATCAACCTGGTCAAGGAACGCATCAGCCAGGAAGACTGCAAGAACGGTTTCCTGTTCGACGGCTTCCCGCGCACCATTCCCCAGGCTGAAGCCCTGGTGAAGGCCGGCGTCGAGCTGGACAACGTGGTGGAAATCGCCGTTGAAGACGAAGAGATCGTGCAGCGTATTGCCGGTCGTCGTGTTCACGAGGCCTCGGGCCGCGTCTACCACATCGTCTACAACCCGCCGAAAGTCGCGGGCAAGGACGATGTTACCGGCGAAGACCTGGTACAGCGTAAGGACGACACCGAAGAGACCGTGCGTCATCGCCTGTCGGTCTACCATTCCCAGACCAAGCCGCTGGTGGACTTCTACCAGAAACTCTCGGCCGCCCAGGGCAAGCCGAAGTACAGCCACATCGAAGGTGTGGGTTCGGTTGAAGCCATCACTGGCAAAGTACTGGAAGCGCTGATCTGATCGTTCATCCGCTTGATTGACAACGGCCCGCTTGCGGGCCGTTGTTGTTTATACTGACGCACTTTTTTTCAACGTGGATGCATACACCGATGAGCACCTTGCTGGCCCTGGACACCGCGACTGAAGCTTGCTCCGTTGCCCTGCTGCACGATGGCAAGGTTACGAGCCACTACGAGGTGATCCCGCGCCTGCACGCGCAGAAGCTGTTGCCGATGATCAAGCAATTGCTGCTGGACGCGGGCACCACCTTGTCGGCGGTGGACGCCATCGCATTCGGGCGTGGCCCGGGCGCGTTCACCGGCGTGCGCATCGCTATCGGTGTGGTCCAGGGCCTGGCGTTTGCGCTGGAGCGTCCGGTATTGCCGGTGTCCAACCTGGCGGTGCTGGCGCAGCGGGCATTTCGCGAACACGGCGCCAACCAGGTCGCGGCGGCCATCGATGCGCGCATGGATGAAGTGTATTGGGGCTGCTACCGCGAAACCGCTGGCGAGATGCGCCTGGTGGGGGCTGAAGCTGTGCTGTCGCCTGAAACGGCGGCCTTGCCGGCTGATGCCAGCGGCGACTGGTTCGGTGCCGGCACCGGCTGGGGCTACGGCGAGCGCATTGGCGTGACGCTTGCCGGCCAGGATGCCGGGATGCTGCCCCACGCCGAAGACCTGCTGGCCCTGGCACGCTTTGCCTGGGAGCGAGGCGAGGCGATTCCGGCGGACCAGGCGGCGCCCGTGTACCTGCGGGATAAAGTGGCGCAGACCAAGGCTGAACGCGGGATTATTTGACGTCAAAAGTGCGGGCAATTTCAGACAAAAATAGCCAATCGTCAGAATTTGCCCGCGCTTTTAAACCTTTTACCAATTATGTGTTCTAGTTATCACCAGAGCATTTGCGCGCCATGGAAAGCGCCACTAAAATGCCATCACCGATACCGAGTTCGCATGTATGCGCATAGACGGCTTTTCATCACAGTCCTACCCCCTCAAGCGCAAGCCTCGCAAGGCGAACGTGACGGTAGACGACTCCGTCGAAGACTCGCCCGATTTTGTTGAAATCCAGTCCGACAACACTGCTGTTTCAACCCGTTCCCAGGGTTCCGGCGGTGCACGCACCAGCGGCGTTCCTGCCCGCCAGCAAGACATGATCTTCCCGCGCTCCATGAGCAAAAACGTCGCCAATGCCCTGGCCAGCTACCTGACCACTGCCGGCTTTGTCGAATGGGATATGGAAGTGCTGGGCCTCGATATCCATATCTGATGCTGTTGCCTTACTACCTCGGTTGTCCGTCCTGGAGTGAAAACGCCTGGCGCGAATACCTGTATCCCGCCGACGCCCGCTCCAGCGATTACCTTGCCCTGTATTCCCAGGTCTTCAACGCCGTCGAGGGCAACACCACGTTCTACGCCCGTCCTTCCGTCGCTACCGTGCAGCGCTGGGCTGAAATCATGCCCGAGCATTTTCGCTTCACGGCCAAGTTTCCGGGGGATATCAGCCACAGCGGCAACCTGATCGAGCAGTTGCCGGCGGCGGAAAGTTTCCTGGGGTTGATGAGCCCGTTGGGCGAGCGTATTTCGCCGTTGTGGCTGCAGCTGCCGGCCAGTTTTACCCCGCAGCGCCTGGGTGAGTTGGCCGGGTTTATCGACGGGCTGGAGCGACCGTTGGCGGTGGAGGTGCGTCACTCGGAATTCTTCGCCAAGGGCGACGCCGAGCGCAGTCTCAACCGCTTGCTGCGCGACCGCGGAGTCGAGCGCATCTGCCTGGACCCGCGTGCGTTGTTCAGTTGCACCTCCACCTCGGCAGCCGTGCTGCATGCCCAATCGAAAAAGCCCAAGGTGCCGCCTCGCCCGGCGGCGCTGACGCAGTTTCCGCAAGTGCGCTTTATCGGCCATCCGGAGTTGGAAGCCAATGATCCGTTCCTGGTGCCCTGGATTGAAAAGGTCGCCGGCTGGATCGAAGAGGGGCGTACGCCCTACGTGTTTCTTCACACTTCCGACAACCGCCTGGCCGCCCAACTGGCCTTGCGCTTTCATGAGAAATTGATGCTGCGCTTGCCCGGCTTGCCGGCATTGCCCACCCTGCATCGAGAACCCGCAGCGGAGCAACTGGGGTTACTCTAAGGCTCCTTTTCCCGACAGGAGTCAGTCATGGATGCCCAAACCCTTCGCGCCGAAACCTTCAAGGCCCTGCATGAGCGTGACCGCGCGTTCGTGATGCCCAATCCATGGGATGCCGGCTCCGCAAAAATGCTCGCCAGCCTGGGGTTTGAAGCCCTGGCCACCACCAGCGCCGGCTTTGCCTTCAGCCTCGGCCGCCCGGATGCCGAAGGTGCGTTGTCCCTGGAAGACACCTTGGGCAATGCCGGGGCGATCGTCCAGGCGACCTCGCTGCCCGTCGCCGCCGACCTGGAAAACTGCTTCAGTGACACCCCTGAAGGCTGCGCCGAGACTATCCTGCGGGCGGCAGCGACTGGGATTGTCGGTGGCTCCATCGAAGACGCCACCGGAATTGCCGTCGACCCGATCTATCCCTTTGACCTTTCCGTGGAGCGCGTCGAAGCCGCAGTCGCCGCTGCCCGCAGTTTGCCATTCCCCTTCACGCTGACCGCCCGCGCGGAAAACCTCCTGCATGGCCGGCTGGATTTGCCCGACACCATTCGCCGCCTGCAGGCCTACGCCGAAGCTGGCGCCGACGTGCTCTATGCACCGGCCCTGCGCAGTGCCGAGGAAGTATTGGCGGTGGTGAAGGCGGTTGCACCCAAGCCCGTGAATATCTTGATGTCAGGCGCCCTGAAACTCAGCGTGGCGCAGTTGAGCGAGATGGGCGTCAAGCGCATCAGCGTCGGCTCGGCCATGGCCCTGGCGGCTTATGGCGAGTTCTTCAGGGCGGCCCAGGAGGTTCATGAGTTGGGCACGTTTACCTTCACTGAGCGCTCGATGCCGTTCAACCAGGCCAATCAACTGTTCAAGGGCTGAGGCGTGCGTTTCTTCAAGGTGCTGGGCGTGCTGCTGGTGTTGGCAGGTGGTGTGTTGGTTAGCGTGTGGCGGGGCTGGGTGCCGCTGCCCGATGAGTGGAACCCGTGGGCGCCGCTGGACGTGCGGGCAAGCCCGAACCTGCTGACCCGATTCAAGCTTGGGCGTTTGCAGGATGATCCTGCCCTATGTGACCAAGTGCTGAAGACCTCCGGGCTGCGGGTCGCCCATCAGGCGGACAGCCCTGCCGACGCGGATTGCCCGCTGCGCAATACATTGCGGGTCCAAGGCGCTGATGTCGGCTTGAGCAGCAGCTTTCTCGCCAGTTGCCCGCTGGCCGTGGCGTTCGCCCTGTTCGAGCGCCATAGCCTGCAACCAGCGGCCCAGGCGGTGTTTGGCCAGACAGTGACGCAGGTCGATCACCTTGGCAGCTTTGCCTGTCGCAATATCTACAACCGCGCCAACGGGCGACTCAGCCAGCATGCGTCGGCCAATGCGTTGGATATCGCCGGGTTTCGCCTGGCGGACGGGCGCACCATCAGTGTGCTCAAGGATTGGCCGGGTGACGGCGAGCGTGCGCGCTTCCTGCGGCAAGTGCGCGACGGCGCCTGCAAGGATTTCAATGTGGTGTTGAGCCCGGATTACAACGCCGCCCACCGTAATCACTTTCATCTGGACATGGGTCGGTGGTGGGTGTGTCGCTGAGGGTCAGGCGGCCAGGCGCAGGTTGTGCAGGATCAGCGGACGCGCCCAGCGGCTGTCGAAATCCAGGGCTTTCTGTTGCTCAACCAGCTCTTCTGCCGGGAACGGTGGCGGTGGTGGTGGCAGCAGGTCCAGTTCGAATTCGGCGATCGGCAAATGCAGCGGGCGTGGTTGCGGCGCGGGACCCGGTTCGGGCAGCGGTTGGCCGGCGGTCAGCACGATGGGGCGCACCCAACCGCTTTCGAAGTTCTGCTGCTTTTGCTGGGCGACCACTTCTTCCGCCGGGTACGGTGGCGGGGCCGGTGGCAGCAGTTCCAGTTCGAATTCGGCGATAGGCAGGAACAGCGGCTCGGGCGGGGCGATCTCGGTGTCTGTCACATCACAGGCGCGCTGGGTGACGATCTGCGACAGCAGGTCACTGCCTTCGCTGGGTTCTACCGCCGGGTCCACAGGTTTCGCCACCGACTTGGCGAGCGCGCCCGGCGTGTCGCCGAGCTGTTCGGCCAACGCCTGGGCGAAGAAGTCCTGCCACACATGACTGACGCCGGCCAGCGCTTGGGTATTGCGCAGGCCGAAGTGGTTGTGGGTCGGCAGTACACCGGTGAATAGCGAAGGAATGTCTGACATTTCTCTCGATCGTCGCTCAGCTCTGGCAAAATGCCGGATCCTTTTTTTTATCGGCCGCTTTTTGCCGATCCTTAATATTTTTGAGCGTAGTCACCGATGAGCGAACAACCAGCGGCCAGCCGCATTCGGGTCGAGGCCTTGGCCGAAGGTTTTCAGGCACGTGCGCAGCACTGGGCCGAGCAGCTGGGGTTGCCTTTGCAACTGGATGAGGCGGACTTTGCCTTGCAGGTGGGGGAGCAGGGGCTGCAGTTGCAACAGCTGGGGCCTGAGGCGCCGGGGCCGGTGCGGGTGGATTTTGTGGAGGGTGGGGCGGCGCACCGGCGTCTGTATGGCGGCGGCAGCGGGCAAATGATTGCCAAGGCGGTGGGTGTGGCGCAGGGCGTGCGGCCCAGGGTGCTGGATGCTACCGCCGGGTTGGGAAAGGATGCATTTGTGTTGGCCAGCCTGGGTTGCGAGATGAGCCTGATTGAACGCCAGCCGTTGATTGGGGCGTTGCTGGAAGATGGCTTGGCGCGAGGTGCAGAGGATTTTGAGGTGGCGCCGATTGTGGCGCGGATGAGGTTGCTCAAGGGCAACTCCATTGAGGTGATGCGCGATTGGGAGGGGGAGCCGCCTCAGGTGATTTATCTGGATCCGATGTTTCCGCATCGGGAGAAGACGGCGTTGGTGAAGAAGGAGATGAGGTTGTTTCGGCCGCTGGTGGGGGATGATCCGGATGCGCCGGCGTTGTTGGCGGCGGCGTTGGCTTTGGCCAGTCATCGGGTGGTGGTCAAGCGGCCGCGTAAGGCGCCTTGTATTGAGGGGGTTAAGCCGAGTCATGCGTTGGATGGGAAGTCCAGTCGGTATGACATTTATCCGAAGAAGGCGCTGAAGTCCTGAGGGTTGAGTACATATCCGTTATTTAGGTAACGGCCGCTTATGGTTTCGCTCTTACAGCGACTCACTTTGGAAAAGCCCCAAAGTAAGCAAAGGGCTCTGCCCCGCCTGTCGGCGCCTCGCTGTGGCTCGGCGTTCCCTCACTCCG
>NZ_JACAPM010000048.1:0-25401 GCF_013385695.1 Pseudomonas sp. D8002 | reverse complement strand
TCGCTGTAAGAGCGAAACCATAGGTGGCCGTTACCGAAGAAACGGATATGTACCCAATCAATCACCCCACCATCTCCCGAACCCGATACCACAACATCCCCAACGCCAACAGCGGCGAACGCAACACCTTCCCCCCGGGAAACGTCATATGCGGCACCTGGCTGAAAATATCCAACCCTTTACTCTGCCCCGCATGAATTCCTTCCGCCAATAACCGCGCACACCAATGCGTCACGTTAAGGCCATGCCCCGAATACCCCTGGGCATAGAACACATTCGGGTGCTGCTTCAACCGCCCCACCTGCGGAAACCGGTTAGCCGTAATCCCAATCTTCCCCCCCCACTGAAACTCAATCGCCGTATCCACCAACTGCGGAAAAACCTTGAGCATCTTCGGCCGCATATACCCCGCGATATCCACCGGATCACGCCCCGAATAATGACAAGCCCCCCCAAACAACAAGCGCCGATCCGCCGAAAGGCGGTAATAATCCAACCCCACTTTCTGATCACACAACGCCAGGTTCTGCGGAATCAACTGATCAGCCACCCCAACCGACAGCGGCTCGGTCGCAATGATGTAGCTCCCCGCTGGCAACACCTTGCCGCTCAACTTCGGCTCCAATTCCTCCAGATGCGCATTGCACGCCAGCACCAGGCTACCGGCGCGCACTCTGCCAAACTCGCAACGCACCTGCACCGTGTCGCCATGGATCAACTCCAGCACCGGGCTGTCTTCAAAGATCCGCACCCCAAGGGATTCGGCCACTCCAGCCTCCCCCAGCACCAGGTTCAACGGGTGCAGATGCCCGGAGCCCATGTCCACCAGGCCACCGGCATACAAGCCTGAGCCAACCACCTGCGCCATATCCTGCGATGCCACCAACCGCGTTTCAGGCGCATACCCCAAGGCAGCCAGGCTCTCCAGCTCCCCCTGAAACGCCGCAAACTGCGCCGGCGTATTCGCCAACTCGCAAAACCCCCAGCGCAAATCACAGTCAATCCCGTGCTCGCGAATCCGCTCCCCCACCAGCGCCACCGAATCGATCCCGGCCTGCTGCAGGTAACGCACGCCCTCCTCCCCCACGTACCTGGCAAAGCCCGATACGTCATGCCCAATCCCGCGAATCAACTGCCCGCCATTGCGCCCGCTGGCGCCCCAGCCAATCCGCCGGGCCTCCAGCAGGATCACCGACAGCCCGCGCTGGGCCAGTTCGATGGCGGTGTTGACCCCGGTGAACCCACCGCCGATCACACACACATCGGCGGTCAGGTCAGCCCCCAGCGCTGGGCGCCGGGGCATGGCGTTGGCCGAAGCCAGGTAATAGGAACGAGCGTGGTCGGAGGAGGAACGGTTCATTTGTTGGTCTTCACTTTGCTCCAGGACCGCGTCATCAAGCGCATGACGGCGGGCGTCGGGGTGGTGGAAATGTAGAGTTTGTCGAGCACTTCCTGGGACGGGTAGATCTCGGGGTTGTTCACCAGCTCGGGGGCCATGAAGGCCTTGGCCGCCGGGTTCGGGTTGGCGTAGCCGACGCTGGCGCTGACCTTGGCGATCACTTCAGGGTCCAGCAAGTAGTTGATGAAGGCGTGGGCGGCTTTCGGGTTGGCGGCGTCCGCCGGGATGGCCAGCAGGTCGAACCACAGGTTGCTGCCTTCCTTGGGGATCGAGTAGGCGATGTTCACGCCGTTCTTGGCTTCCTTGGCGCGGTTGGCCGCCTGGAACACGTCGCCGGAATAACCGAAGGCGACGCAGATATCACCGTTGGCCAGGTCCGAGATGTACTTGGAGGAATGGAAATAAGTGATGTACGGCCGCAGGGTCAGCAGCTTGGCCTCGGCCTGTTTGTAGTCTTCGGGATTCTCGCTGCGCGGGTCCTTGCCCATGTAGTTGAGGATCGCCGGGAACAGTTCATCCGCCGAGTCGAGGAATGCTACGCCGCACTCGTGGAGCTTCTTGATGTTCTCCGGTTCAAACAGCACGGCCCACGAATCGATATGGTCGATGCCCAACACCTGCTTGACCTTGTCCACGTTATAGCCGATGCCGTTGGTGCCCCACAGGTACGGCACCGAATGCTCGTTGCCCGGGTCGTTTTTCTCCAGCAGCTTGAGCAGCTTGGGGTCGAGGTTCTTGAAGTTGGGTAGCTGCGAACGGTCCAGCTTGAGGAACGCGCCGGCCTTTACCTGGCGCGCCAGGAAGTGGTTGGACGGCACCACCACATCGTAGCCGGTACGGCCGGCGAGCAGTTTGCCTTCCAGGGTTTCGTTGGAGTCGAACACGTCGTAGATCACCTTGATCCCGGTCTTGGCCTGGAAGTCGGCCAAGGTGGTCTCACCGATGTAGTCGGTCCAGTTGTACACACTGACCGTCTGCGCGGCGTGGCCCGCGCTGCTGAACAACGCCGCCAAGGCCAGCGGGAGAAGCTTTTTCACCAGACGCATATCGACACCCCTTTGCTTGATTGATTTTTATGTATTCATCCAGCCATTCTGCCCGTAGCAGCTGTCGAGCCTTGGCGAGGCTGCGTAGCGTTGTATCAGACACAATTGCGGTGGGCCCGACGCAGCCTCGCTAAGGCTCGACAGCTGCTACGGACGAGTCGTCAGACGCTCAGCAGCAGGAATTCACGTTCCCAGGAGCTGATCACCCGCTTGAAGTTCTCGTGTTCGGCGCGCTTGACCGCGACGTAGCCGCGCACAAACTTGTCTCCCAGGTACTGCTTGACGGTGTCGCACTCTTCCATGCGCGCCAGGGCGTCTTCGATGGTGATCGGCAGGCGCAGGTTGCGGCGTTCGTAGGCACGGCCTTCCACCGGGGCGCTGGGCTCGACCTTTTCGATCATGCCGAGGTAGCCGCACAGCAGGCTGGCGGCGATGGCCAGGTACGGGTTGGCGTCGGCGCCCGGCAGGCGGTTTTCCACGCGCATGGCGTCGGGGCTGGAGCTCGGTACACGCAGGCCGACGGTGCGGTTTTCTTCGCCCCACTCGACGTTGACCGGTGCCGAGGTGTCCGGCAGGAAGCGGCGGAACGAGTTGACGTTAGGCGCAAACATCGGCAGCAGCTTGGGGATGTACTTCTGCAGGCCGCCGATGTGGTTGAGGAACAGTTGGCTCTTGTTGCCGTGCTCATCGACAAACACCTGCTTGCCGGTGGCGATCTCCACCACGCTCTGGTGCAGGTGCATGGCGCTGCCGGGCTCGTCGGCCACCGGTTTGGCCATGAAGGTGGCCGCCACGTTGTGCTTGAGTGCAGCCTCGCGCAGGGTGCGTTTGAACACGGTGATCTGGTCGGCCAGGTCCAGGGCATCGCCGTGGCGGAAGTTGATTTCCATCTGCGCCGGGCCGTCTTCATGGATCAGCGTGTCGAGGTCCAGGCCCTGGGCTTCGCACCAGTCGTAGACGTCTTCGAACAGCGGGTCGAACTCGTTGGCAGCGTCGATGGAGAACGATTGGCGGCCACTTTCGGCGCGACCGGAACGGCCCAGCGGGGTCTTCAGCGGCAGGTCCGGGTCTTCGCAGCGCTGGGTCAGGTAGAACTCCATCTCCGGCGCGACAATCGGCTGCCAGCCCTGGTCGGTATAGAGTTGCAGGACCTTTTTCAGCACGTTGCGCGGCGACAGTTCGATGGGGTTGCCCTGCTTGTCGAAGGTGTCGTGGATCACGATGGCGGTGGGCTCGATGGCCCATGGCACCACGTAGGTGGCGTTGGACACCGGGCGGCAGATCATGTCGATGTCGGCCGGGTCCAGCAGGTCGTAGTAGATATCGTCGTCGACAAAGTCCCCGGTTACCGTTTGCAGCAACACACTTTCCGGCAGGCGCATGCCTCGCTCATGCAGGAACTTGTTGGTGGGCGAAATCTTGCCGCGTGCGATGCCAGTCAAATCACTGATCACGCATTCGACTTCGGTAATCTTGTGTTCTTTCAGCCAGGCGGACAGCTGATCGAAGGGGGCGTTCATAAGGACCTCGTCATGGGTTGGATGCTGCGCCGCGGGCTTCCCTCGCGGCGCATTGAGGTCTATCTTGGGCCAGCCGTCCAACGGCATCTATCCACTTTGCGCCAACCACAACGCACCAATAGAGTGCGCCCAGGTTACCCATGACACAGGCAACAGCTTTGCGCGTACAGGCCTTCACCACCGGTGATGTGGCCGCTCAATGCAGTGCGACACCCGGTTGGGTGCAGCAGTACCAGCAGATGTCCCCAGGGCATTTCGCCGGGCAGATCCGCTACCTCGACCTGCAAGGTGTCGAGGTGTACGAAGAGCGGATGAACACCCGGGTGGAGCAGAACTTCAACGCGCCGCCGGGTTCCCTGGCGTTCTGTTTCGATGGCAGCGACAACGCGCTGTACGTGCTCAATGGCGAAAGCCGCAACACCTGGATCACCCCGGAAAACTACCGCGAAGTGGCAGTGGTGTTCGGGCCGCAGTTTGTCCAGCGCCATGGTCTGGATGTGGCGAAGCTGGAGGGGTTGTTCATGGCCCCGCTCAACTCCCTGCAAAACCCGTTGTTCAGCCGCTGGCTCAGCGGCACGCTGACGCGGCTGTCGGCGACGCTTGACCCGCCGAGTCGTGATGCGCTGACTCAGCAGTTACTGGACGACTGCCTGTTCATCCTCGACAACGCCTGCGTGTGCCTCGACAAGGGCTCATTGCAGCGACGCACCGAGGAGCGAATCATCATGGCGCGCATTGGCGAATGGGCGGCGGATGTGCCGGATGAAACCGTCAACCTGCTGCAGCTGGCGCGCATTGCCGGGGTGCCGTTGCGCCAGTTGCAGCACGGGTTCAAGACGTATACAGGGATGAGCCCGGCGCAGTGGTTGCGGTTGCGCCGGTTGAACAGTGCACGGCGGGAGTTGTTGAGCCCGCCGTCAGTGGACACCACCGTGGCGGAGGTGGCGATGAATTGGTCGTTCTGGCATTTGGGGCGTTTTTCCAACAGTTATCGGGCGTTGTTTCAGGAATTGCCCAGCGAGACCCTGAAGCGCCAGAGGTAAATGTAGGAGCGGGCTTGTGTGGGAGCGGGCTTGCTCGCGAATGCGGTGGGTCAGTCAATAAATCTGGCACTGATACACCGCCTTCGCGAGCAAGCCCGCTCCCACATTTGAAGATCGTTCCCACGCGGAGCGTGGGAACGATCAGGTCCGAAGAAACGCCAGCATCAACTGATTCACCCGCTCCGCCGCCTCCAACTGCACCATATGCCCCTGCCCCGGCAGTATCTCCACCTGAGCGTCCACCCCTTGGGCATGGCTCGCCGGGATGATTGCATCATCACTGCCCCAGATCACCAGGCTCGGCTGCTGCCCCACCACACTGCGCAAATCCACCAACTGCCGACCACCGCTGAACAACGCCCCGGTGATCTGCCGCAACGCCTGCTCCACACCCTCCAGGCGCTTGAACTTGAGCATGTCTTCCAGCATCTGCCGGGTCACCAGCGCCGGGTCGCTGAACAGTTGCACCAGTTGCGGCTTGAGTGCATTGCGATTGCTCGCGTCGATAAAACCTTGCAGGTAGTCACTGTTGATCTGCGTACCCAATCCAGCGCTGGCGATCAGGGTCAACGACGCCACACGCTGCGGTGCCACCCGCGCGAGGTTCAGGGAAACCAGCCCGCCCATGGAATGCCCGGCGAGGTGTACCCGGTCAACCTTCAGATAATCCAGCAGTGCCAATACCGCCTGGCTCAGCTCCTCAAGCTCGCCCGTTTGCAGGTACTTGCCCGACTCGCCATGCCCCGGCAAATCCAGGGCGATCACCCGCCGCTCAGCCGCGAGCACCGGGTGATTGAACAGCCAGTTATTCAGGTCGCCACCAAAACCGTGCACCAGCACCAGCGGTGTGCCGCCCTCCCCGAGGTCCAGATAGCGCAGCAGGCGCCCGCCCACCTCGACCTTCTGTGCCGATGGCCCGCTGGCTTCAGCCTCGGCGGCACTGGAAACGAACCCCGCCTGGAACGCCTCGATCACCCCATCAATCTCGGCCTCGCTGGCCTCGCCTTCCACCACGATTGCCAGCAATGCCCCCACGGGCAAGGTCTCATCGCTCTGGGCCAACACCCGCCGCAGCACCCCGCTGAAGGGTGCCTCGACACTGCTGGAAATCTTGTCGGTCTCGACATCCAGCACTTCTTCACCCTTCTCCACCGGGTCGCCCGGCTGCTTGAGCCAGACATCAACCCGGCCCTCGGTCATCGACAGCCCCCACTTGGGCATGGTCAGTGTATGGATCATGCGGCATTCCTCTTGTCGGCGATCTTCAGCACCGCAGCTTCGATCTTCGCCGCGTTGGGGATGTACAGGTCCTCCAGGGCATCGGAGAACGGCACCGGCGTGTGAGGCGCGGTGACCATTTCGATCGGCGCGCGCAGGAAGCCGAACGCCCGTTGCGCCACCAATGCACTGATGTCCGTGGCAATCGAGCAACGTGGGTTGGACTCGTCGATCACCACCAGGCGCCCGGTTTTCTCCACGCTTTCAAGGATGCTGTCTTCGTCCAGCGGGCTGGTGGTGCGCAGGTCCAACACTTCGCAGTCGATACCCTGGCGCGCCAGATTGGCGGCGGCTTCCAGGGCGATGTGCACCATGCGCCCGTAGGTCACCAGGGTTACATCGTTGCCTTCACGCACGTAGTTGGCTTCGCCGAACGGCACGGTGTACAGCTCTTCCGGCACTTCGCCCTGGAGGCTGTAGAGCATTTTGTGTTCGAGGAAAATCACCGGGTCGTTGTCGCGGATCGCCTGGATCAGCATGCCCTTGGCGTCATAGGGCGTGGCCGGGCACACCACCTTGAGCCCGGGAATATGCGTCCACATCGAGGTGAGCATCTGCGAATGCTGGGCCGCCGCACGCAGGCCGGCGCCGTACATGGCGCGCACCACCAGCGGCGTGGTGGTCTTGCCACCGAACATATAGCGAAACTTCGCCGCCTGGTTGAGCAACTGGTCGAGGCAGCAGCCGATAAAGTCGACGAACATCAATTCGCACACCGGGCGCATGCCTCGGGTGGCGGCGCCGACGGCCATGCCTACATAGCCGACCTCGGAGAGCGGCGCGTCGAGCACGCGGTCGGGGAATTCCGGGTACAGGCCCTTGGTGACGCCGAGCACGCCACCCCAGGCGTCCTGTTCACCGGGCGAACCGGTGCCGCCGGACACGTCCTGGCCGATGATGAACACGCTCTGGTCGCGGCGCATTTCCTGGGCCAGGGCTTCGTTGATTGCCTGCTGATAGCTGATTTTTCTAGCCATGATGACTTCTCCACGGATTGTTTTTGTAGTGGGTGGCGGTTAGCGGTAGGCGACGTAGACATCGCTGAGCAGGTCGGCGGCCTGGGGTTTGGGATCGGACTTGGCCAGGCGCACGGCGTCTTCGATCAGCTGCGCGACTTCGGTGTCGATGCGTTCGAACTGAGCCGCGTCGAGCCAGCCTTCAGCGGTGCAGCGCTGGCGAAACAGGCTCAGGCAGTCGCCGGTTTCCCGCAGGTTTTTCACTTCGTCCGGGCCGCGATAGGTTTGCGCATCGCCTTCGAAGTGGCCGTAGAAACGGCTCAGTTTGACCTCCACCAGCGTCGGCCCTTTACCGCTGCGGGCACGCTCTACCGCGACGCCGAGGGCGGCGTGCACGGCAAAAAAGTCGTTGCCGTCGACAATCACCCCCGGCATGCCAAAACCCACGGCACGCTCGGCAATGTCCTTGCAGGCCACCGACCAGCCGGACCCGGTGGCTTCGGCATAACCGTTGTTCTCGGCCACGAACAGGCACGGCAGGTTCATGATCGAGGCCAGGTTCATCGCTTCGAACACCGCCCCCTCGTTGGAGCCGCCGTCGCCGAAAAACGCGACCGCCACCCCCGCGCTGCCCTTGAGCTTGGCCGCCAGGGCCGCACCGGCCGCCAGCGGCGCCCCGGCACCCACAATGCCGTTGGCGCCGAGCATGCCCTTCTCCTGGTCGGCGATGTGCATGGAGCCGCCCTTGCCGCCGCACACCCCGGTTTTCTTGCCGTAGATCTCGGCCATCATGCCGAACACGTCCACACCCTTGGCGATGCAATGGCCGTGGCCACGGTGGTTGGACGCGATGCAATCTTCATCGTTGAGGTGGGCCATGACCCCGGCGGCGCTGGCCTCCTGGCCGGCATACAAATGCACGAAACCGGGAATCTCGCCGGTGGCGAATTCCACGTGCAGGCGTTCTTCGAAATCACGGATGGTGCGCATCACGGTGTAGGCATGGAGCAGTTGATCGGTGGACAGGTGAGTGGACATCTTGTTGTTCTCCAGGTTGTCTCGACACACAAAAGGCTGGATCAGGCCAGCTGCAAGGCACTCAGCACGGCCTGTGCCAATCCGCTGGAAAACCCGGAAAAGCCTTGACCCAGAGCAGTTGTCTGGAAGCGTGGACGTGCCACTGTGGGCCGTTCAATGAGACGCGCCGTTGCAACCTGCCCGCAGCGTCTGCGGCGCAATGAGACGCTGCGTCTCACCTCGGGCAGTTGGTCAGGCCGGCCTTGTTCCTCCCGGCCCATGGGCGCTTAATGGCGGGCATAACAACAAGGATCGAGAACCGGAGGCTTCCATGCTCGCCGTGAACTCCAAGGACCATGTCGACTGTGTCAGCCGCGTGGTACGCAACGCCGACCGCCTGCCCCAGGCTCCGGTGCCGTCGCTGATTTTTGATTCCTGGCGCCGCTCCATGGAGCAGCACCACCTCGACCCCGGTTCCCTGCAAGGGCCGCGCATCCTCACCAGCACCCTGCTCAAGGAATGCCGCGAACGCGCCGAGCTGTTCATGCGCATCGCCAGTGAGGAAGTCGGGCAGATTCACAACCGGGTGCGCCACGCCGATTACTGCGTGATGCTCACCGACGCCCAGGGCCAGACCATCGACCACCGCGTGGACGCCGGCATTCGCAACGACTGCCGCAAGGCCGGCCTGTACCTCGGCACCTGCTGGTCGGAAGCCGAGGAAGGCACCTGCGGCGTGGCCACGGTGCTGACCAGCAAGGCCGCGGTCACCGTGCACAAGCGCGACCACTTTCGTGCGGCGTTTATCGGCCTGACCTGCTCTGCCGCCCCCATCTTTGATCCCCAGGGCAACCTGCTGGGCGTGATGGACGCCTCCGCCCTGAAATCGCCGGATGACCGGCGCAGCCAGCACCTGGTGCGGCAGATGGTGGCGCAAAGCGCGCGGGCCATCGAGAACGCGTTTTTCATGCACAGCGCCCGGCAACATTGGGTGTTGCAGGCCCACAGCACGCCCGGTTACGTCGACAGCCAGCCGGACATGCTGCTGGCGTGGGATCAGGATGGGCGGCTGCAAGCCTTGAACAGCAAGGCGCGGCAGGCCCTGAGGTTGCGCTTCGGGCAATTGCCGGAGCATATCGGCGAAGTGTTTGACCTGGACGCGTTGCGCGCCGTGACCGATCAATCGACGCAGCAGTTGCATTGGCTCGGCGAGCCGGGGGCGTTGCAGGTACGGGTCAGCGCGCCGCGGCGTAAGGCTGCACGTACGACGGTGTCTTCGAGTCATCAGGTAGACCCGCGAGTAGAAGAACATCTGCGCCTGGCCGTGCGGGTCAAGGACCGCAACCTGCCGGTGCTGGTCCAGGGCGAAACCGGCGCCGGCAAGGAAGTGTTTGCCCGCCAGTTGCATGAACGCAGTGCCCGTCGCGACGGCCCCTTTGTGGCGGTGAACTGCGCGGCGATCCCGGAAAACCTGATCGAGAGCGAACTGTTCGGCTACGTGGCCGGAGCATTTACCGGTGCCTCCAGCAAGGGCATGACCGGGCTGCTGTTGCAGGCCGATGGCGGCACGTTGTTTCTCGACGAGATCGGCGACATGCCGCTGGCGTTGCAGACGCGACTGCTGCGGGTAATGGCCGAAGGTGAAGTGGCGCCGCTGGGCGGGGCAAAAACCCGGGCGGTGGATATCCAGGTGATCTGCGCCAGCCATCGGGACTTGGCGGCGCTGGTGAGTGCTGGAAGCTTTCGCGAGGATTTGTATTTCCGGTTGGGCTGTGCGCGGTTCTGTGTGCCGCCATTGCGCGAGCGCATGGACAAACTGGCATTGATCAATCGGCTTCTGGAGCAGGAGGCGCGGCACAGCGGTGTTGCGGTCGGGATCGCGGCAGCGGCGCTGGAGTCGCTGCTGGGTTATGCCTGGCCGGGGAATGTGCGGCAACTGCGGCATGTATTGGCATACGCCTGTGCGGTGTGCGACGGCGGGACAATTCAACTGGCGGATTTGCCGGTGGAAGTTCGTGGTGACGCGGTTGCGGTGGAAACATCGGAAAGCGTCAGCCCGGAACGGCAGTTGGTGCTGGACGCACTGATTCGGCATCGATGGAAGCCGCTGGCGGCGGCGCAGGCGTTGGGGATTTCCAGGGCGACCTTGTATCGGCGGGTTAACCAACTGGGTATCGACATGCCCGGCAAGCACTGACCCAACACGGTCAAAAATGTGGGAGCGGGCTTGCTCGCGAAGGCGGTGTACCAGTCAACATTTCCGGTGACTGACACTCCGCCTTCGCGAGCAAGCCCGCTCCCACATTTTTTGACCGAGTGATTCCGCCGGCTCAGCGGTACAGAATCCCGCCATCAATCAACGGCGATTGCCCGGTCATGTAATCCGAATCCGGCCCCGCCAGGTACGACACCAGCCCCGCCACATCCTCCGGCGTTTCCGCCCGGCCCAACACAATCCCGTCCACATACTTCTTGTACGTCGCCCCCACCTCGGCGCCGGTAATCTCGGCCATGCGTTTGTCGATCTCGACCCACATATCCGTGCCCACCACACCCGGGCAGTAGGCGTTGACGGTAATCCCGTCAATGGCCAGTTCCCTCGCCGCGGCCTGGGTCAGCGCACGCACGGCAAACTTGGTGGCCGAGTACACCCCCAGCAGCGCAAAGCCTTCATGGCCGGCAATCGAGCAGGCATTGATGATCTTGCCCTTCTGCTTCAGCGCCTTGAATTTCTTGCCTGCGGCCTGGATGCCCCAAAGCGTGCCCTGCACGTTGATACGCAGCGTGCGGTCGACCTGTTCCGGGGTTACGTCCAGCAGTGCGTCAATCTGTGCGATGCCGGCGTTGTTGACGATGATGTCGAAGCCGCCCAGGGTCTGGTGGGCATGGTCCACCGCCGCGACCACTTGCTCCAGCTTCGAGACATCGGCGACATACACCGAGGCCTTGCGCCCCAGTGCAACCACCTCGGCCGCCACCGCTTCAATCTTCGCGCTGTTGATGTCCACCAACGCTATGTCGGCGCCATCCCGCGCCAGGCGCAGGGCGATGGCCCGGCCGATGCCTTGCCCGGCGCCGGTCACCAGTGCAACTTTTCCAGCGATACTCATGACGATCTCCTTCAACGGTGAGAGAAGTCTTGTCTATCGCAGTTGCCAGGGGCCGCTGTCGAGCAGCAGCAGGATTGATCTGCGGGCTGAGACGGGTCGTCTCAAAGCGAACCATTCTCGAAAACTTGTAAAACGCCGCCGTTATGCCTAGCTTATGCGCCCTCCGCTCTGCGCTCTCAGGCCTTCCCCCATGGTTTTGCGTCTTCGCCCCGCTGCCCCTTCACGTTTTGCCCTCGGCCTGTTGCTCAGCGCAGGTATTGGAAGCAGCCAGGCGGCTGATATCGAGCTGCCGGAGGTGAAGGTCCAGGGCCAGGATGAATCCGGCTATAACACCGACACCGCGTCGGTGGGCGCTTTCAATGAGGCGCCGTTGCTCGACACGCCGGCCTCGATCGCGGTGTTCAACGAGTCGTTGATCAAGGACCAGCAGGCGCGCTTGCTCAGCGAAGTGCTGCGCAATGACGCCTCGGTGGGCGACAGCTATGCGCCCATCGGCTACTACGAAAACTTCGTGGTGCGCGGTTTCTCGCTGAATGCCGCCAGCAGCTACAAGATCAATGGCCGCACCATCACCGGCGAGCAGAACGTTGCCCTGGAGAACAAGCAGCGCGTGGAGCTGCTCAAGGGATTGTCGGGTATGCAAAGCGGGATTTCCGAGCCCAGCGGCGTGATCAATTACGTGACCAAGCGCCCGGAGGATGTGCGCTCGGTGACGGTGTCCACCGATGATCGCGGCAGTGGTTACCTGGCCACCGACGTGGGCGGCTGGTTTGGCAGCGAGCAGCAGTTCGGCCTGCGCGCCAACGTGGCCCATGAAGACCTGCATTCCTATGTCGAACATGCCAATGGCCACCGGGATTTCCTGTCCCTGGCGTTCGACTGGAACATCAGCCCCGACGCGGTATTGCAGCTGGATGCCGAGTATCAGAACAAGCAACAGCGCTCGGTGCCGGGTTATCAGTTGCTGGGCGGGACCGAGGTGCCGCACGACGCGTCGCCGAAAAAACTGCTGGGGCATCAGAGCGGTGCGAATCAGGTAGGGATTGATTCGCTGAACCTCAACGGCAAGTTTGAATATCGCTTCAGTGACCAGTGGAAAGGCAGCGTCAGCGCGGCGCGCAGCAAGGTGGTGATTGATGATTACAGTTCGTTTGCGTGGGGCTGCTACGGGTCCGCGAGCTGTGCCGGGGCCAAGGTACCGAACTACTTCAGCCCGGAAGGCAACTACGATATCTATGACTTCCGCAGCCCTGATGACACCCGGCGCGATGATGAAATCCAGGCCGCGATGACCGGGTTGTTCAATACCGGTGGCCTGGGGCATGAGTTGACGTTTGGCAGCAGTGCGTTTCGGCGAGTGGTGGACAAGCGCGAATCGGTCAACGAGATGATTGGCTCCGGCAATATCAATCAGGACCCGGAAAACTTCGCGCCCACCGATAAGCCCCTGAACGATAGTCATCGCAACCTCGACAGCCGCCAATACGGCCTGTTCGTCACCGACCGCATCAGCTTCAACGAGCAATGGCAGACCATCGTGGGCGGCCGCGAAGTGCGCCTGGACGAAAAGGCTTTCGATGATCAGGGCAACGAGTCGCGCCACACCCGGCAGTATGTGTTCCTGCCCCAGGCGGCGCTGATCTACAAACCGATTGAAAACCTGTCGCTCTACACCAGCTACAGCAAAGGCCTGTCCCTGGGCGGTACCGCGCCGTGGTTTGCCCTGAATAAAGATGAAACCCTCGCCCCGACAGTTTCCCGCCAGATCGAAGCCGGGGTGAAATACGACTGGCGCCGCATCAGCTTTGCCGCCGCGATCTTCCAGACTCGCCAGGCCTATCAGTACGCCAGGCCGGATGACGCCGGCGACTACACCTACGTGCAACAGGGCGAGCAGAAAAACACCGGCCTGGAATTGTCCGCCAACGGCTGGGCCACCCAGCGCTTGCAGATCGCCGCCAGCGTCGCGGCCATCCGTGCACGGGTGACGGGCAGCGGCACGCCGGAATACGAAGGCCATCAGGCGATCAACGTGCCGAAACTGCGGGCCAGTCTGTACGCCGACTACGCCCTGCCCTGGGTCGACGGCCTGGCGCTGCTCGGCGGCGTGCAATACAGCGCCAACAAGTACGCCAATCGCACCGGTGATGTGGAAGTGGGCGACTACGCCATCGTCAACGTCGGCAGCCGCTACACCACCAAACTCGATGGCTATGAAACGGTGTTTCGCCTGAGCGTCGACAACCTGTTCGACAAGCGTTACTGGCGCGATGCTGGCGAATACATGGGCGATGACTACCTGTTCCAGGGTGCGCCGTTGACGGCGCGCTTGAGTGCCACGGTCAATTTCTGACGGTACGCGGGATCGCCAGGCATAGCGCCGCCAAGGCGCACACCAACAGGGTCCAGCCCAACTGCTGGACCCAGGCTGCCAGGGTCAACCCCACCCCGATCACCAGGTAATACAGCAAACCGAACAAGGCACCGGCGGTGCCAAGGCGGTCGCGATAAGCCGTGAGTGCCGCCCCCAAGACATTGGGAATCGCCATGCCGAAGGCCATGACCACCAACAGCATCGGCAACACGAACAGCCAACGGTCCTGTAACAGCACCACCAGCACGCTGCCCACTAACATCACGCCACCGGCTGCCAGCACCAGCTGTTCGCTGCCGGCCCCGCGCTTGAGCAACCCCTTGTTGAGCCAGGCCCCAAGCCCCGAGCCCAACGCCAGCAGGACGCCGCTGTAGCCGAACTGCTCGGCAGACAACCCCAGGCGCTGGAACACAAACGGCCCCAGGCTGTAATAGCTGAACAGCGCGATATTGAAGACCGCGACCAGCCCCACCGAACGCCACAGCGCCGCATCCTTGAGCATCAGGCCCAGGGTGCCGCGCAACGACGCTGTGGGCAGCGAGGCCGGGCGGGTTTCCGGCAAGGCCCACAGGCACCAGGCCAATAACGTCAGCGCCAGCAGCAACAAGCCTGTGAGCACCCCGCGATAGCCAAAGTGCTGCACCAGGCCCGCGCCAGTGAACAGGCCAATGGCGGGGCTGGCCGCCAGGGCAATGCCCACGACTGAAAACACCTGCGCCAGCCCGGCACCGCTGAAGCGGTCGCGCAGCACGGTTTGCGTCACCACCGACCCCACCGCCGCACCAAACGCCGCCACCGCCTGGGCCAGCAACAGGCCGTTGAACGAACGCACGCCCAAGGCCAGCGCTGTGGCCGCGCCATAAAGGGCCAACCCGGCCAGCATCACCGGGCGCCGGCCGAAGCGGTCACACAAGCGTCCCCACACCACGACCCCGAACGCGAAGGCCAGAAAGTACACCGACAAGGTCTGCCCCGCCGCCTCGGGCCCTACCGCAAACGCCTGGCCGATATCCGCCAGCGCAGGGCTATACAGGGTTTGTGCGATTTGCGGGAACATCAGCAGCGCCACCGCCAGCACCAGCAAGTTTTTCAACATCATCCAGACGCTCTTCACGAGTAAACAGGCCAGGGAGTCTAAACAGGGGCAGCTGGCGTATTATCCAGACTTCGACACCTTATCAATGAAATCGGACATCCCATGGCATGGCTGGCGGCGCAGACACCTTTCGATCCCGACCGCTTCGACGCGCCCGTGGTGGGCATCGCCGCCCTGCTGGGTGATCACGACTCCGGTGTACATCAGCATCAGCGCGGGCAATTGCTGTTCACCCAACAGGGCTGCACGCGCATTACCCTGGCCAACCAGCTGTGCCTGTTGCCGCACACTCGGGCAGCGTGGATTCCCGGCGGTGTGCCGCACCGGGCAGTGATGCAACAGACCGTGGATTACCGTTCGGTGTATGTCAGCCCGGCATTGGCCGGGCAGTTGCCGGCACAAGTGCGGGTGATTGAGGTGAGTGCGCTGCTGCGGGCGGTGCTGGAGCCGATGGCAATGGCGGCGTTCGACACCGATTGGCAACAGGGCAAATACGCGCATTTGCTGGCGCTGTGCCTGAGTGAAATCCGCGAGGCAGTCGAGCAACCGCTGCTGCTGCCCCTGCCCACGGACAAACGCCTGGCGCCGTTATTGCAGAACCTCGACGCGCTGCCACCGGAGCTGCAAGCCTTGCAACGCCAGGTGGCCGCCAGCGGCAAAACCATCGGCCGGATCTTCCAGCGGGAAACCGGCATGGGCTATCAGCAATGGCGCCAGCAGTGGCGCCTGATGCGCGCCATCGAGTTGCTCGCCACCGGGCGCAGTCTCGGGTACTGCGCCTTTGAGTTGGGCTTTGCCAGTGACAGTGCGCTGATCGCCTTCTTCAAGGCCATGACCGGCGCCACGCCACGGGGTTACTTCAAGTGAATGCCGACTGGCTGTAACCCGGTGGTAGATCGGCTTCATTGATCGTTCCCGCGCTCTGCGTGGGAATGCATCCCGTGACGCTCCGCGTCACCCGTACGCAAGACTTGAGCCTTGCATCGCCCGCTGGACGCAGAGCGTCCGGGGCGGCATTCCCACGCAGAGCGCGGGAACGATCAGTCATCCCGGCGTCTTGTCGGGTTATTTAGGCATCTTGCGAAAACCCACCGCCAGACGGTTCCAGCTGTTGATGGTGGCGATCGCCACGCTCAGGTCGACTTGCTCTTGCGGGCTGAAGTGGGCGGCCAGTTCGGTGAAGTCTGCATCCGGTGCGTGGGTCTGGCTGAGCAGGGTCAGGCTTTCGGCCCAGGCCAGCGCGGCACGTTCACGGGGGGTGAAGAACGGCGTTTCACGCCAGGCCGACACGGTGTACAGGCGGCGCTCGGTCTCGCCCCCCTTGCGGGCGTCGGCGGTGTGCATGTCGAGGCAGAAGGCGCAGCCGTTGATCTGCGACACACGCAGGCGCACCAGTTCCAGCAGCGGCAGTTCGATGGACAGTTTGCCGACGGCAGCCTCCAGGGCCAGCATGGCTTTCATGGCGTCCGGGGAAGCGGTGTAGAAGTCGGTACGAGCTTGCATGGTGATACTCCAGAACAGTGGGGATTGGTGTCTAGAGTAGTGACGAGGGGGCATTGGACAAATAGCCAATCCGGGGAAAGATCAGGTAGCCAATGGGGCCAATCCTGACGATCACCCCGGCCCTGCGCCTTCACCGCGAAACGCACTGGGGCTCAGCCCGGTCCAGCGCTTGAACGCCCGCCGAAAACTGCGCACATCGCTGTAGCCAACTTCCTCGGTGATCCGTTCGATGGACAACCCCGGGTTGCTCAGCAAGCCCATGGTCCTTGCCCTGCGCACCTGTTCCAGCAAGCCCTCGAACGTCAGCCCATGCTCGGTCAGGCGCCGGCGCAAGGTACGCCCGCTCATGTTCAAGTCACTGGCGACCTTTTCCAGCTGGCTGCCCTGCAAATCCCGGGAAATCGCGCGCTCCACCGCCTGGATCAAATCCATTTTCTGATGCAGTTGCGCGCTTTCCAGTTCCAGCAGTTCCAGGGCCTGGCGCAAGGCCAGGGCATGGTGATTGGGCAGCCGCACGTCCAGCCAGTGGCTGGCCAGGACCATGCGGTTATGCAGGCAGCCAAAACGCACATCCGTACCTAACAGTTGGTGATAGTCAGCGACATAGGTGGGCGCGGCGTGGATAAATTCGACCCGCAGCGGCATGAAACCCTCGCCCACCAGGGCGCGGCCATACACCATCAGGCTGGCGAAAAACTCCTCGGCGGCAAACACCTGCACCTCGGCGTAGGGCAGCAGGCATTCGATATCGACGAAAACTTCTTGGGGGCCTTCATGGGTGCGCGAGGTGGCGATACCACCGGAGGTGTGCTGATGACGTTCCCCGATGGCAAACGCATCGCGCAACGTCTTGCACAGTGAAATCACATGGCCGAGCAGGCCCAGGGTGCCGAGTACGTTCTGATGGCCTACCCACAGGCCCAGCCCCTGGTCGGGCAACACCTTGAGTGCACGCTGGATCATCGCTACCGCCTGGCGATAGGAAATGCGCTGGGCCGGGTCGTCCAGGTCGGCCAGGGTGAATCCCAGGCCACGGCACAGGTGCTCGGCGCTCGCGCCTTTTTGCGCGACCACTTGGCCGAGGGTTTGCAACAGAAATGGCGAGACCAGGGCCAGATCATAGTGCGGATCAACGGCTTTCCTTTGCATGGATCTTCGATTCCCGACTGAGTGCTTCAGTTCTTGTTTTGGAAACATCCTGACAATCATAGGCTCTTGCAAGAACTGCTGCACTCTGGATGAAAGCTGTCCGCCAAAGTCCCCCTATATGGCCGCCAATACCCTGCCCCGCTGGCCGTTCAGGGCTTATTTCTATAGGCAGCGTCGTCCTGATAATAATAATGAGCCCAGACATGAACACGACCCGTGCGTTTTACCCCGTGCAACTCGCCCTGTTGACCCTCATCAGCCTGCCGGCCCTGGCCACCGAAGGCGGCGTCGACAACATCGGCCCCGGCACCGATGGCTTCTACATCCTGCCGCTGGACGTCAACAACCTGCCCGACCACATGTTCGCCTTCAACATCTATTACAACCATTACGAAGCCAGGAAGCTCGATATCAGCTCGTTGGGTGGCAAGGTGCCGGACGTGAAGATCAAGTCCGACGCGATCATCCCGCGCCTGGATTACCTCAGCCCGTTGCGGGTATTCGGCGGGCGCCTGGGCGGCTACATCGCCCAGCCGTACCTGAAGCAACAGGTGTCGCTGTTCGGCATGTCCGACACCCGGGAAAGCATGGGCGACACCACCGTGGCGCCGATCATCCTCTGGGACCTGGGCAAGAACCTGACAGTGGGCACCGCCCTGGAAATCACCCTGCCCACCGGCGAATACGACGCCACGCGCCTGGCCAATACCAGCA
The DNA here is from genome assembly GCF_013385695.1 of Pseudomonas sp. D8002. Classification (NCBI taxonomy): domain Bacteria; kingdom Pseudomonadati; phylum Pseudomonadota; class Gammaproteobacteria; order Pseudomonadales; family Pseudomonadaceae; genus Pseudomonas; species Pseudomonas sp. D8002. The sequence continues at coordinate 7,196 of NZ_JACAPM010000048.1, read as the reverse complement.
ACAATTTCTACACCTACAAACCGTTGGTGTCGGCGACCTGGATGCCCAACGAGCGCACTGAGCTGTCGATCAAGACCACCTACAGCTTCAACAAGGAAAACCCCGACACCCATTACCGGTCGGGGCAGATTTTTCACTTCGACTACTCGGCCAGCTACAAGGTGACGGATAACCTCAGCCTTGGGCTCAACGGCTACTACCTCAAGCAGACCACCGACGATAAGCAATACGGGCATACCGTGGTGAACATCTATGGCGAAGATGTGGATGACGGGGTCAAGGGCCAGGTGTTTGCGATCGGTCCGGCGGTGTATTTCACCTTCCTCAAGTATGCGAGTGCCGAGGTGCGCTGGGCCAAGGAGTTTGATGTGCAGAACCGGCCGGAAGGCGACATGTTGTGGGCGAAGCTGACGATTCCGTTTGCCTTGTAAACCCGACAAAAACTGTAGGAGCGAGCTTGCTCGCGAAAAACGTCAACGATAACGCGGGCTGTCTGGATGAACGCGTCGTCCTCGGGTTTTTCGCGAGCAAGCTCGCTCCTACAGTGGGACGGCGTTGTCAGGTGTAGACCGGCCAGGTATCGACGATTTTCCCGCCCCGCACTGCCAGCAAATCCCCGAACTGCAACAGCACGAACTCACTCTGGGTCGGACGCAGGAACACCTGGTCTTCCACGTTCAGCCCCACCTTGGGCGAACCATTGACCATCTCCTGATTGGAGCTGCGCCCGTACAGGTCATTGCTCTGCAAGCCCCTGGGCGATTCAAACTCCGCCATCCAGTTGCCCCCATAAATAAAGAACGTGGCGCGCTGATTCGCATCCCACCACGAGAACAACCGCGACTTGCCGTCCAGCGCCGGAATGTCCACCGGCCCGGTGCTTTTCAACACGGGCGTGGCGATATAGGCCGCCGGCACATGCTCGCTCAGCGACGGCAAGTCATAGTGCGTCGGCTTGAGCAACGCCGTGCCCACCGACACCTCGCTGCTGAGCTTCTCCTGCTCGTGAATGCGATAGCTCGGGCTGCCTGCCGTATTCAACGTCAGCCCGTCGCGCCACAGCGGCGCAAAGTGCTGGCGGGTGTAATCCACATAGCCGTTGTAGCGCTGCATGACTTTGTCGAACAGGTCCTGGGGCGAGCCGAGAATCCCCGGCACGCCCATGCCCACGAACGGGTCGTAGCCCATGAACCCACTGAATTCCAGCTGCTGCGGATGAGCGCTGATCAGCGTGAGCATTTGCCCCAGTACCGCGTTGTCGCTGATGCCGCCGCGATGCAGGCCCACATCCAGCTCGATATTCACCCGCAGTTTGGTGCCCAGCCCCTGGGCCAGCGCCAGGTATTGTTGCAGGCGCTGGGGCGTGTCCAGCAGCCATTGCAGCTGGCGGGACGGGTCGAACGGGCCCTTGTGGGTTTGGTAAAACAACTCGGCGGAACGCACCGGCAACGGCTTGCCCAGCAGGATGTCGGCGTCGGGAAACACCTGGGCGTCGTGATTCAGAAATGGCTGATGAAACGACATCAAGCGCTGGGTGCCGGCTCGCTTGGCGATGTACGCCAGCAGCCCCGGCGACGGCAGGGATTTCTCCACCAGCCGCAGATGTTTGCCGCCGCGCTGCACTGACTGCATCACCACGTCGATGTTGTGGTCCAGGCGATCGAGGTCGATCAGCATCACCGGGCGCATCGGCCCATGGGCCTTGAGTTCCTGGTTGAGGCTGCGGAAATACTCGGTGTAAGGGCTGCCCCGGTCGCCCGGCCTCAGCAAGATGGCACCACCCACCAGCAACACGCCGGTGCCGAGCATGAAATGTCTGCGGTTCATCAGGCCACTCCCAGAATAGACGACAGGTGCGCATTGAGGAATTTGCCGCTGGGGTCCAGCTCGCGGCGCACTCGGGTAAATTCCTCCCAGCGCGGATACAGCGGCTGCAAAGTGCGCGCATTGAGGGTGTGCAACTTGCCCCAGTGCGGGCGACCGGCGTATTTCCAGAAGATCGGTTCTACGGCGGCGAAGAAGTTGTGGTGGTCCATGGTGTAGTGCTGGTGCACGGAAATCGAACAGCTGTCGCGGCCCTCGAACATGCTCAGCGGAATGTCATCGGCCTTGACGTAGCGGTACTCGATGGGAAACCAGGTGCGCAGGTCCTTGTCGTTGATCAGCTTGAGGATTTCCCGCAGGCACGCCGGCCCGTGCTCGGCGGGCACCGAATATTCCATCTCGTTGAAACGCACGTTGCGCACGTTGGCGTACACCTGGAACGACTCGGCCACGCGGTCATCGAAGCTGGCAAAAAAGCGCAGGCTGTTGAGCAAGGTACGCCGGGCCTCGGGGAAATCGCTGCCGTATTTGTCGAGTTTCTCGATGATCGACACAAACTCGTTGCCGCCCGCCTCCGCCGGGTCGATGGGCGGGGTTTCGGGGTCGGTGGTTTCGTTCAGGGCGATGGACAGGGCGTAGTCGGAATGGGTCACCACGAGCATTTCCCAGTGCTGGTTTTCCCGGGTGTTCTTAGCCACGTCCTCCAGCAGTTCTTCAGTCTTGGCGATCCACTGGCGCTCCCTCAGGCGGTACGGTGCGCGGTTTTGCAGGCGGACCTGGGTGGCCACGCCGAGGGCCCCGAGGGACACCCGCGCGGCACTGAACACCTCGGGGTGGCGCTTGGCGTCGCATTCCAGCACCTCACCCTGGGCGGTCACCAGTTGCAGGCCGGTGACGCAACCGGAATATGAGGTGAAGCCCACACCGGTGCCATGAGTGGAAGTGGAGATCGCCCCGGCCAGGGTCTGGTAGTCGATATCCGCCATGTTCGGCAGCGCCTGCCCGACGTCTTTCAAGGCCTGGCCCATGCGCGACATCGGCGTGCCGGCGGCGAAGGTGGCCTGCACGGTTTGCGGGTCGTGATCCAGCAGGCCATTGAAGTAACTCAGGGACAGCAACGTGCCGTCGGTGGGCACCAGGGCACTGAACGAATGGCCCGAGCCCACCGGCCGCACCTTGCCCGGTGCCTGGCCGATGACCTGCACCAGTTCATCAAGGTTCTTCGGCGCCAGCCGCGCCAGGGGCAGACAGGTTTGCGCCCCCGACCAATTGCGCCACGGAATCAGCCGCGGTGCCCGGGCCAGCTGGGCCAGTACCGGGTTACTGGTCAATGCCATGAACGCGCCGGCTACCGCGCCGCGCTGCAATAATTCTCGCCGTGAAAGCCCCATCGCCTACCCCGTTATTCTTATTGGATGTGTTGACCCGACATAAAGCTGATCAGCCCCAGGAATTGCGCTTCGGAGCACTGCACGCACAGCCCCATCGGGGGCATGCCGTTGTAGCCGTTGATGGTGTGGTCCAGCAGGGTTTCCGGGCCCTGGGCGATGCGCGGGCTCCAGGCCGGGCCGTCACCGGTCAGCGGCGCACCGGAGGCCGGGTTGGCGTGGCACAGCTTGCAACTGGTGTCGTAGACCTGGGCCAGGGCTGCGTCGCTCGGCATGGCATTGGCCGCCGTGGCACGTTCGGGGGGATGTTTCGGTTTGTCGCCACAGGCTGTCAGCAGGCAGGTCACGGCCAGCAGCAGACTGATGCGACGGGGGTTGATTGCCCGCATAGCCACCTTCTCTCTTATTGTGTGAAAGCGTGATCCACACTAAGGCAGCCAGGGCGCGGCGTTGAGGGTATTGGGGGACAGAAAGGGGGGCTTGGGCGGACAGTTGATTGAGCCGCAACGCCGATCAAATGTGGGAGCGGGCTTGCTCGCGAATGCGGTGTGTCAGTCACAAAATTTTTAACTGATACACCGCATTCGCGAGCAAGCCCGCTCCCACCGTTAGAATCGAGGTGGGCTTAGAAGGCTATACCGACCTTGAACCCATACTCGTCACGCTTGAGCTTGGTGTTGTCGGCCACGTACGAATCGTCATCGAGCTTGTACTCGGTGCGGGTGTAGTACAGGCCCGCCATCACTGGCAGATCGCCTTTCTGGTTCATCAGCAGGCTGACTTCGGCGTACGGGTTGGTGCGGTCCTTGAGGTCCACGGTGTCGCTGCCGATGCCGTCGACCTTGAGCTTGGCGCGGCCGTCGATGGTATGGCGGGCGCCCAGTTCAACACGCATGGTCATGTCGTCGAACTGGTGGTTGTAGCCCAGGGCCGCCTTGGCGAACGGCGATTTGTTGGTGAGTTTCATGTCGTAGTCGCCCGAGTCCGGCTCGTAGCGGGTCCAGCTGTAGCCGCCCCCCACCAGCACGTCGACGAAGTTGCGCGCATCCAGCGCGGCACGCCAGCCGAGGTCGAGGTCGGCCTGGCCTTCCTTGAGCTTGTTGTCGCTCTTCTCGCCGTACTTGGCTTCGATACCGGCCTGGTAGATAAAGCCGGATTCAGCCGTCAGCTTGTTGCCGAAGTTATAGAACAGGCCGGCTTCAGGCATGTGGTCCTTGTCGCTTTGGCTACCGCCTTCGAGTTTGAAGTCGTTGTAGCTGCCGAGGATCCCGAAGGTGGAAATCGGGTCGGTCGGCGCTGCGGCGAACACCACACCAGGTGCCGCGATCAAGGCCAGGACCGAGGAATTCTTGAGGATCTTTCCGAATAGTTTGGACATCGTTTTACGTCTCCATTGCAGGTGGCAAATTATTCAGGAAACGCTTCGAACCCTCGTTTTGGCGAAAGGTTCGAATTAATTTGCACCTTTTTCGAGGTAAAACGGTTCAGCGAAGGCTCTATATCAAGCGTCTTGGACGTGAGCCAGCAAACGACCGAGAATTGACCGCAACTGCGGATGCACCGGCAGGCGAATGCCAAAGCTGGCCTGCAACAGGTTCAGCAACTCTTCGACGTCCTCGATTGCACGCTTTTCGCTAGCCCGGTCCAGGTAGTGAATCGCGTACTGGCCGTTGTTCAGCGTGCGGCGAAATCCCGGGCCAATCAGTGCGACTTTCAGCTGGCCGAGGAACGGCGAATCCGGGTGGGTGGAGACGTACCAGTTACCGATCTCGTAGTCGAAGTGTGACTGCACCTGCAGGTCGAACACATATAAGCCGCGCCACTCACCGGCGACCTGCGCCCACAAGGTGTAGCTGCCCTCGTTCAGGCTCAGGCGATAGGGTTCATGGGCGGTGGCCTGGGTGGCATCGGTGTCCAGTTGCAAGGGACTGGTGGGCACCATGCCACCAAAGCCGACATCACTGATGTAACGCACGCCGTCCAGGGTCACCAGGCTCAGCCGATGGGTGCGCGCCGTCAGTGCATCGGGTGGCCCCCCCATCACCACACGGCCGGTAATGCCCCGCGCCTCGAAGCCCAACTCCTGCAACAAGGCCAGGAACAGCTGGTTCAGCTCGTAGCAATAACCACCACGGCCGTCGAACAGGACTTTTTGTTCGACGCTCGGCAAATCGATCGGCACCGGTGCGTGCAGCAGGGTCGACAGGCTTTCAAACGCGAAGGTGCTGACATGGCGCAACTGCAGATCCTGCAGGGTTTGCAGGGTGGGCGGAGGCGGCGTGTCGTAGCCCAGACGTTGCAGGTAGAGGCGGCTGTGGGTCAGCTCTGGCATGACGCAATCCTGGAGTCGGTGGCGAAAGCACCACTAATACCCTGACGGCGGTTATTTGCCAATTGTGGGTTGAATCAAATGCAAGCCCTCAGATGCACAAACTTTCTGAACCTTTCTGAACTGATTTATATCCATTCACTACAAGACAGGGAGGCATCATGAGTACCGCAATGATCTACACCATCCACTACTTGCTACACGGCGAACCAAAAACCTTTGTGGTGCGTGCCGAGGTCATGAACAACGCCGAAGCGTGGCATTGGGCGGCCGTTGACGCCGACATTGCCCACGTGGGGCGCATAGGCCGGCCGGGCCACGAGCGGGTGAAAAAGACCACTCGTCCCTGGGCGGAGAAGTTCGGCATCACCGAGGTGACATGGACAGCCCCGAAACGGCTTGGTTGAGGAATAAAAAGCCCCGCACGACGGCGGGGCTTGTTTCACTTTTTCAGATCACCGAGGGGATCATAGGCCGGCTTCTTGCCGGTTTTTTCTGGCTTGTCCAACGGGGCAATGGCGGGGCCTACCGGGTCGACCTGTGGATCTGCGACGTCCGGGGAATCGGGGTCGAAACCCAATTCGTCCTTGCCGCTGGAATGCTCGGATGAATGCGGGCCGCTTGTACGATTAGTCATAACTACCTCCTTGGCGCGCCGGGTCTACAGCGGGCGGGCCTTGTCGTGCAGGTTTTCCAGGTCTTCCTCGACCTGCTCTTCTTCGTCTTGCCGTTCGGCCGGGTCGTTGGGGCGCAGGGCGTCGTTGTCACGTTCCTCTTCGCCGGGGGTGCGGTCGGGGTTGGGTGTGCCGGGCGGCTGTTGCTGGTACCGGGTCATGGTTCACCTCACTTGGGGGTCGGTTGCCTACAGGGGTTAGAGAAATTGCGCTGATCCATCGTTCAACCTGATTACCGTCACTCCGACGGGTGAAGCATGAGAAGATGCTGGCCGGCGTTATAACCCTACTTGTGCCATGGAGACTGACCCTGGATGTTTGAGCTCAAACCGTGCGACCCGATTGTTTTTCGCCAGCAGACGCGACGCAGTACGTTGATAGTCGCGGGGTTGTTTGTGGTGTTGGCGATGGTGCTTTCCAGCCTGGCGGTGATGCTGTTTGGTGAGCCTGGGGGGGATAATTTTCGCTTTAATGTGGGCGGGGTGTTTGCCGGGGTGTTGATTACCGTAGGGCTGGTGCGGGGGCCGTTCTGGAACCAGGCCTGGTTCGCGCCGGCGGTGTATGGGTGGCAGCTCAAGCGCAGCCTGATGAGTGTGACGAATGTGATGCACAAGGTGACTGACGGGGTGAAGGCGAATGATCCGGTGGCGATCAAGTTGCTGCGGTTTTATCACCTTGGGTTGATGCAGATGCACGAACTGGACGCCAATTCGAGTTCTCAGGCGCAGTTGGTGCGCGAGGTTGATGAGCACCTGGAGAGGATGCGGGGGTTGGGGATTGAGCCTGACCAGACGCGGCTGGATCCGGATTGGGTTGAGGCTGTGAAGGCTCGCTGATTGGGGGGCATATCCGTTATTTGGGTGATGGCTGATATTGGTTCCGCTCTTACAGCGGCTCACTTTTGAACAGCGCAAAAGTAAGCAAAACGCTCTTGCCCCACCACTCGGCCCCTCGCCTAGGCTCGGTGTGCCCTCCCTCCGG
>NZ_JACAPM010000047.1:0-68332 GCF_013385695.1 Pseudomonas sp. D8002 | reverse complement strand
AGCGGGCTTGCTCGCGAAGGCACTTTACCGTTCAGCGCTGAAGTCTGCGCCTATTGAAAAATTGGGCTGCATACGCCAGCCAATGCTAATCTTCCCCGGATTTCGGCGGGCTTGAGCCGACACCCTTCGGGGTTCAGGGAAGACAGCCCACTTCACAGGATTTGATCAGGTCACTACATGAATAAGCCAGCAGTCGTTCTCTTGGGTATCGTCGTCGCCATTGGTGCAATCAGCGCAGGCGGTGCCTGGTACACCGGCAAGCAACTGGAGCCGGTGCTGCAAACCGCCATCCAGGACGCCAACAAGGAACTGCAGACCTCCATGGCCGGTGTCGACGGCACCGTGACCCTCGAACTGGTCTCCCTCGACCGCCAGCTGTTCAGCAGCACCGCCCACTATCGCCTCAAGGCCCAGGGCGCGGTGTTCGGCGAAAATCATCAGGACACCGAACTGCTGTTCGTCGACCATATCGAACACGGCCCGCTGCCGTTCTCGCGCCTGGTGTCGCTGAAGTGGCTGCCGGTCATGGCCACCAGTCACTACGAACTCGAGAAAAACCCCACCACCGAAAAATGGTTCGCTGCCAGCAAGGACGTGTCGCCCCTTAAAGGCGTGGCCAACATCGGTTATGACCGCTCGGTGACCGGCAACGTTGAACTGCTGCCCCTGGAACTCAAGGACGACAAGTCGGCCGTGAGCTTCTCCGGCGCCAACCTCGACTTCGACTCCACCGCCGAAGGCAAGAAGGTCAAGGCCAGCGGCTACATGGACAGCCTCAAGGTCTCGGTTGTCGATGCCAACAACGCCAAGCTGGATGCGGAGCTGAGCGGCCTGACCATCGCCAGCAACCTGGAAAAAACCACCTTCGGTTTCTACACCGGGCAAAACACCGTCGAGCTGACCAACACCAAGGTCACCTTCGGCCCGCAGCAAGCAGTGCTGACTCTCAAGAACTTTGAGCAGAAAGACAGCAGCGAAACCAAGGACAACAACCTGGCCGGCCGCGTCGACTACAAGATCGACGAGATCGGTTACCAGGGCAAGCCCGTGGGTTCGGCGGCCATGGCCGTCAGCATGAAGAACGTCGACATCCCGTCGATGCTGGTACTGACCAAGCTCTACCAGGAAAAAGTACAGCCGGCCCAGGCCGCTGCCGCTGCTGGCCAGCCCGTGCCTGAGTTGCAACTGACCGAAGCCGAGCAGACCCTGGCCCAGGCCAACGTCGACCAACTGCTGGCTGCCAAGCCGCAAGTGGCGGTAGAAAACCTGTCGCTGAAAACCACCAATGGCGAGAGCCGCTTCAACCTGGTGGCGGACTTCGCCAAGCCGTCGAGCATGGACCTGCCGCCGGTTGAACTGGGCAAGCAAATCGTTGCGCTGCTGGACGCCAACCTGACCCTGTCCAAGCCGATGATCCAGGACGTTGCCGGCCTGCAGGCGCAGATCGGTGGTGTGACCGACCCGAAAGCCATCGAGCAGCAATCCCAGATGGCCAGCGAGATGATCAGCGGCATGGCCGTGGGTACTCAACTGGCGACCCTGGTGGGTACCGATATCGTGTCCAAGCTGCACTACGCCAACAATGAAGTGACCTTCAACGGCCAGAAAATGACCGTCGAGCAATTCATTGGTTTTGTGCTGGGCAAGTTCGGCGCGGTCAGCGGCGCTCAATAAGATTCGGCTCAAAGTGATGTAGGCCAATTCTGAACAATTGTTCTGAATTGGCCTTTTTTGTACCCCCCTCAAGGATATTGCGCCCCGGGAAAGCTTGGCCGCGTCATCAGATGCCGGCCGCCTGGAGTGTCGTGCAGGTGAACTTATCGCTACAGCTTTCCCTGGTGAGGAAGCTGACGACATGTCGCGTAATATTCATCCGTTTATCCGCCTGGCCCTGTGCAGCCAACTGCTCTGGCCCGTCGTGGCATCGGCCGATGCGGCCTATGATTCGCTGATCAACCAGGCCCGCAGTGGCAACTATGGTCCGGCCCTCAACCTGTTGCGCCAAATGCCCGCCGAGCGCCAGACGCCGGGGCAGGTCAGCGATCACCTGTTGATTGCCAGCTGGGCGCGCCAGGACGCCGAGGTGCTGACGGTCTACGAGGCCCAGGGCCGCTCACGCACCCTCACCACCCAGGCGCTGGCCACCGTCGCCCGCACCTATCGCAACCAGCAGCGTTGGGAACCGGCAATTGCCGTGTATCGCCAGGCGTTGCTGCGCGAGCCGAATAACCCGGACCTGCAACTCGGCCTGGCCCTGACCCAGGCGGACGCCGGCCAGACCGCTGAAGCGGTGCAGCGCACCCGCGCCCTGGTGGCCGCCAAGCCCGACGACGCCGACCGCCGCATGGCCCTGGGTTACGCCCTGACCCGTGCCGGTTCTACCTATGACGCGCTGTTCGAATTCGACCAGGCGTTCATGCGTGCCGGCAACAAACCTGAAGTCGCCCGCGAATACATCGTCGCCCTGCAACGTGCGCGCCTGCCGGAACCGGCCCTGCGCCTCGCTGCCCGGCGCCCTGGCCTGTTGGACCCGGTCACCCAACGCCGCCTCGAAGGCGACCTGGCCGCCGAGCGCGTGCGCATGGCCGAGTTCGCGACCCGCAGTGAAAAAGAGCGCTACGTCATCGCCGACCGTGCCCTCAAGGATTACGACCAACTGCTCACCACCTGGACACCGGATGCCAACGCCCATGATGACGTGGTGCGCTGGCGCATCGACCGTCTGGGCGCGCTGAAAGCCCGGGCGCGCACCGCCGAGGTGATCCGCGACTACGAAGTGCTGAAGGGCGAAAGCGTACAACTGCCGACCTACGCCCTGCGCTGGGTCGCTGCCGCCTACCTCGACCAGCGCCAGCCGGAAAAGGCCGCGCCGCTGTATCGCCAGGCACTGGCGGCAAGCGATGCGGACGCCGGCGATCACGTCGAAGACAGCACCGCGCTGTTCTACGCCCTGCTCGAAAACGATCAAGTGGTGGAAGCTCGCGAAGTCGCCGACAACCTGGCGAGCACCCAGAAACCCCGGGTCGAGCTCAAGGGCTTGCCCATCGGCAACCCCAACGACGCCTGGATGGACGCCCAACAATTGGCCGCCCAGGCCGGCACCTATGGCGCCGACCTGCCCGCCAGCGAAAAAGGCCTGGAAGCCCTGGTGCAACAGGCCCCGGGCAATATCGGCCTGCGCCTGGCCCAGGCCGATATGTACCGTGCCCGCGACTGGCCACGGCGCGCCGAAAACACCCTCAAGGAAACCGAAGCCCAGGCCCCGCGCGACATCGGCCTGGAGGTTTCCCAAGGCCACACTGCCCTCGATCTGCAGGAATGGCGTCAGCTCGATGCACTCACCGATGACGTGGTCGACCGCGCCCCGGACAACCGCCAGGTACAGCGCCTCAGCCGCCTGCGGGATGTGCACGACATGGCCGAATTGCGCGTCGAGGCCTACACCGGCAAAAGCAACGGCGGCGGCGATAACGGCGCGGGCGCGGTGTCCGGCAGCCGCGATTTCGGCATCGAAACCTTGCTCTACAGCCCGCCCATCGATGAAGACTGGCGCGTGTTTGGCGGGGCCGGCTACGCCACCGCCGATTTCGAAGAAGGCACCGGCCAACACCGTTGGCAGCGCCTCGGTGTAGAGCGGCGCACCCGCGACATGACCCTCGAAGCCGAGGTCTCCAACCACTCCTACGGCTTTGGCGACAAGCAGGGCGCACGCATCGCGATTGCCCGCGACATCAATGACCAATGGCAGTACGGCGGCAGTCTCGATTACCTCTCCGCGAGCACCCCGCTGCGGGCACTGAATGCCGACATTACTGCCAACGGCGGCAGCGGGTTTATCCGCTGGCGCGCCAACGAAAGCCGCGAATGGAAACTGGCCCTGAGCCCGTCCCACTTCAGCGACGGCAACAACCGCCTTGAAGCGCTGCTCACCGGTCGCCAGGGCGTGTACAGCTCGCCGGGGGTGCAAGTCGACCTGGGCCTGGAAGTCGGCACCAGCCGCAACACCAAGGAAGACACGCCGTACTTCAACCCGCGCTCGGACTTCAGCGTGCTGCCCACGGCCACCGTCAACCACGTGCTCTACCACCGCTACGAAACCCAGTGGAGCCAGCAGTTCCAGGTGGGGGCGGGCACCTACAGCCAGCGCGACTACGGTACCGGCGGCGTTGCACTGGTGGGCTACGGCCAGCGGTTTCGCTGGAACGACGTGCTCGAAACCGGCGCCAACCTCAGCTGGATCAGCCGACCTTATGACGGTGAGCGCGAAAGCGACCTGCGCCTGATCGTCGACCTCACCTACCGCTTCTAGAAGAGTCCGATCATGCCCGTCTTGTCCCGTTGCCTGTTGGCCCTGGGGTTAATGCTGAGCAGCGCTTGCGCCCAGCAACCCGCACCTTTCACTCCACCCGCCGAGCGGCTCAAGCCTGCCAGCGAAGCGGCGTGGCCGAAGAACCATTTCCTCGGTATCGCCTACCACGACATCGAGGACCGCGACCCCGATCAGGCTGTCGTGGCCGTGCGCACCGAACGTTTGATCGAGCAGTTGGCGTGGCTGCGGGAAAACGGCTACCAGCCCGTCACCGTCGACCAGATTTTGGCGGCCCGCAACGGCGGCCCGGAGTTGCCGGCGAAGGCGATCATGCTCAGCTTCGATGACGGCTACGCGAGCTTCTACACCCGTGTGATGCCGATCCTGCGCAGCTACAACTGGCACGCGCTGCTGGCGCCGGTGGGTTCGTGGGTGGATACGCCGCTGAACCAGCCGGTGGATTTCGCCGGCACACCACGCCCGCGTTCGGACTTCCTGACCTGGCAGCAGGTGCGCGAAATCGCCCAGTCCGGCCTGGTGGAAATCGCCGCGCACACCGACGCCAATCACAAGGGCGTGCTGGCCAACCCACAGGGCAACCTGCAACCGGCCGCCACCACCCGACGCTTTGACCCGGCGACCCATCGCTACGAAACCGAAGCCCAGTTCCAGGCGCGGATGCGCACCGACGTGACGGCGATCTCCAACAAGATCCGCGCCGTCACCGGCAAGGCGCCGCGCGTGTGGGTGTGGCCTTACGGCGCTGCCGATGGCACCTCGCTGGCGGTGGTGGGCGAGCAGGGTTACCAGATGGCCCTGACCCTGGAAGACGGTCTCGACAGCCTCGGCAACCTGATGAGCAGCCCGCGCTTCCTGGTGGCCTCCGACCCGGACGGCGAACACTACGCCAACGCCATCGTCGCGACCCAGACTGAAGCCCCGCTGCGGGTGCTGCATGTGGACCTGGACAACGTCTACGACCCGGACCCGGAACAGCAGGTGCGCAACCTCGACAAACTGATCCAGCGCGTGGTCGACATGGGCGCCAGCACCGTGTTCCTGCAGGCTTTCGCCGACCCCAAGGGCGATGGCCTGGTGCGTTCGCTGTACTTCCCCAACCGCCATTTGCCGGTGCGCGCCGACCTGTTCAACCGCGTCACCTGGCAACTGCGCACCCGGGCCCACGTGAACGTATTTGCCTGGATGCCGGTGCTCAGTTTCGCCCTCGATTCGAAGCTGCCCCGCGTCACCCGTTGGGACCCGCAAACCGGCAAGGTCGCCATCGACCCGGACCAGTACCAGCGCCTGTCGCCGTTCGATCCGAAAGTGCGGCAGGTCATCGGTGAGATCTACGAAGACCTGGCGCGCACCAGTGCCATCGACGGCGTGCTGTTCCACGACGACGCGGTGCTGTCGGACTTCGAAGACGCCAGCCCGCTGGCGCTCAAGGCCTACGCCGCCAATGGCCTGCCGGACACCATCGAAGCCCTGCGCGCCGACCCTGCGGTGATGCAGCGCTGGACGCGTTTCAAGAGCCGCTACCTGATCGACTTCACCCATGAGCTGACGGCCAAGGTCCGCACGCTGCGCGGCCCGCAGGTGCAGACCGCACGCAATATCTTCGCCGAACCGATGCTCAACCCGGGCAGCGAAGCCTGGTTCGCGCAGAACCTTGACGACTTCCTCACCAGCTACGACTGGACTGCGCCGATGGCCATGCCGCTGATGGAAGGCCAGGACCTCAAGGGCTCCAACGCCTGGCTGGAAAAGCTCGTGGCCACCGTCAAGGCCCGCCCCGGCGCGCTGCAACGCACGGTCTTCGAGTTGCAAGCCAAGGACTGGCGCACCTCGGCCGCCCCCGATCTGGACGGTGCACAAATGGCCGAGTGGATGGGCGTGCTCAAGCGTCAGGGCGTGACCAGTTTTGGCTACTACCCCGACAACTTCCTGGAGAATTCGCCGGATCTGAAAACCGTGCGTCCGGCCCTTTCCAACCAGTGGAATCCTTGACTCATGTTCGACAGAATCCTCGCGCTTATCGTGTTGTCGCTGGTATTGGGTGTGCCCCTGGGCCTGATCTTTCTGGTCACCGGGCAGTTCCTGATGGACTTCGTCTTCTTCTATCCACTGTTCATGTCCGGCTTGTGGATCGCCGGCGGCCTGTACTTCTGGCTGCACTGGGAGCGCCACTGGCCGTGGGCGGATGACACCCCGGCGCCGGTACTCGCCGGCGAGCCGCTGATCTCGATCCTGATCCCTTGCTACAACGAAGGCGACAACGCCGCCGAGACCATCGGCGCCGCGTTGGCCCAGCAATACCGCAACATCGAAGTGATCGCGATCAACGACGGCTCCAGCGACAACACCGCCGCCGTGCTCGATGCGCTGGCGCTGAAAGAGCCGCGCCTGCGGGTGCTGCACCTGGCGCAAAACCAGGGCAAGGCTGTGGCCTTGCGCATGGGCGCGGTAGCAGCGCGCAGCGAATACCTGGTGTGCATCGACGGCGATGCGTTGCTCTCGCCGAACACCGCGGCGTACCTGGTGGCGCCGATGCTCGACAACCCGCGCCTCGGTGCCGTCACCGGCAACCCGCGGATTCGCACGCGCTCCACCTTGATCGGCCGGGTGCAGGTGGGCGAGTTCTCTTCGATCATCGGCTTGATCAAGCGCACCCAGCGGGTCTTCGGGCGGATCTTCACCGTCTCCGGCGTGGTGGTGGCGTTTCGGCGGGCGGCCCTGGACCGGGTCGACTACTGGAGCACCGACATGATCACCGAAGACATCGACGTGAGCTGGAAGCTGCAACTGGACCACTGGAGCATCTTCTACGAGCCCCGCGCGCTGTGCTGGATCCTGATGCCGGAAACCCTCGGCGGCCTGTGGAAGCAACGCCTGCGCTGGGCCCAGGGCGGCGCTGAAGTGCTGTTCAAAAATATTCGTGGCATCTGGCAATGGCGCCATCGCTACCTGTGGCCGTTGCTGTTCGAGTACTGCCTGTCCACCGGTTGGGCCTTCACCTTTTTGCTCTCGGTGATTTTCTGGGCCGTGGGCAAAGTGGTGACGCTGCCCGCCGCCATCGCCGTCGACTCGCTGATGCCGCCGGCCTTCACCGGCCTGCTGCTGGCGGTGGTGTGCCTGGTGCAGTTCGCGGTGAGCATCATGATCGACCGGCGCTATGAAAAGGGCCTGTGGAAAACCCTGTTCTGGACCGTCTGGTACCCGTTGGTGTTCTGGCTGGTGAGCCTGTTCACCACCCTGGTCAGCTTCCCCAAAGTGCTGTTCCGCCAACACCAGAAACGCGCGCGCTGGGTCAGCCCGGATCGCGGAATCAAAGCCCCCACTACGGATGTGCAACCATGAATCTGATCCGAACCCAACAGCGCCCGGTGATGTGGGCCATCGACGTATTCCTGACCCTGCTGGCCTGGGCCGGGCTGATTATCCTGCTGGTGCGCGGGCTGGTGCCGATGCTCGACAGCCACGGCGGCCCGCGGATCGATGCGCCGATTTTCGCGGCGCTGGATACCTTGCAGATCTACCTGTGGATTGCCGTCTTCAACGCGATGGTACTGATCAGTTGGGCACGCTACCAGCAGCGACGTGGCAAGCACTTTGCCCAGCGGCGCTCGGCGGCCAAGGCCTTGAGCGACCAGCATTTGAGCGACAGCTTCAGCCTGGGGGAAGGTGACCTGGAGCAACTGCGCCGCCCGGGTGTGCTGGTGATTCATAACGACCACGAAGGGGGTGTGCAGGAAGTGACAGCCCATGTGTCCCGGCATGTGGAGCGGCCAGGGTTGAAGTTGGTGGCGGGGCAGGAGCGGACCAAGGAGATTGGTTAACCGGGATATCGAAAAATGGGATCCAATTCACAAAATAACCGCGAACTTTTCTCATCTTTTGGCTACTAACCAGTCTTGATACCGCATTGATGGCCAAGTAATGGCAATTGTAAGCGCCACCATTGGAGGTGTATCAAAACTGTTACCGCTTGTCGGAATAAAAATTCCAATTGCAAGCAATTAAACGTTGCATGATTTATTTATTGTTAATAATCAGCAACTTATATGCCTGTTAAACATAACTTCCCACTAAGCCAGAATCTTGGCCCACCGGAAGTTCGATGTTAGTTTGCCGGCCCCCGCTTTTTCGACGGATCGAACATGTCTTTATTATTGCCACGGACTCGGCTGCTGCTGGGCGTTTGCCTGCTGACTTGCTTCGCACTCAATAGTGCGACGGCTGCGCCCACGCCTGGCGATCAGGACCTGATCCGCGACCGGCAAAACCGTCTGCTGGAAGAACAGCGCCGGCGCCTTGAAGACCTCAAGGAACTGCCCGGCAAAGAAGCCAAGCCCGAAGCGCCTGCCACCCCGGCCGACACCCGTTGCTTCCCGATCAAAGACATCGAACTCAAGGGTGCCGACAGCCTGCCTGCACCGGACCGCGAGCGCCTGCTCAAGCCGTATATCGGCCAGTGCCTGGGCGTCTCCCAGCTCAACCAAGTGCTCAAGTCGATCACCGACTACTACATCGACAAAGGCATGGTTACCAGCCGTGCTTACTTGCCGCAGCAGGACCTTTCCACCGGCCACCTCCAGGTGTTGGTGGTGGAAGGCAAGCTCGAAGGCTTGAAGGGCGCCGACGGCAGCAACCTGTCCCCGCGCGAGCTGGCCATGGCCTTCCCCGGCAAGGTCGGCGAGCAGCTCAACCTGCGGGAAATCGAGCAGTTGGTGGACCAGTTGAATCGCTTGCCGTCCAAGCAGGCGCAAATGGAACTGACCCCCGGCAGCCAGGTGGGCGGCAGTGAAGTGCAGGTCAAGAACGTCCCGCAAAAGCCCTGGCGCGCCAGCCTGTCGCGCAACAACGACGGGCAGAAAAGCACCGGCGAACAGCAGTGGGGCGCCGGCCTTGAGTGGGACAGCCCGCTGGGCCTGGCCGACCAGTTGGTGTTGCGCGGCGGCCACGATGCCGTCAGCGACCACCAGAAAACCTCGAAAAACAGCATGCTGTATTACAACGTGCCGTGGGGCTGGTGGAACTTCAGCTACACCTACAGCGAGAGTGATTACCGCACTTACGGCGTGACCGACGACTACAAATTCAAGCAGAACGGCGACAACGAAAACCATCAACTGCGCGCCGAGCGCGTGATCCATCGCGACGACGTCAGCAAGACCTCGGTCAACGTCGGCCTGGCCCATTTGCGCACCAACAACTACATCAACGACGCTCACCTCGAAACCAGCAGCAACCGCCTCAGCGAGCTGCAACTGGGCATCAACCACGGCCGCCGCATCGGCAATGCCTTCGTCAACCTCGACTTGGGCATGCAGAACGGCATCGGCGCCTTCGATGCCCAAGCTGAAAACGAGCGCGATCAGTACGGCAATCGCCTGCCCAACGCGCGCTACCGCAAATACACCGCCACCGTCAGCTACTTGCAGCCGTTCACGCTATGGGGTGAGTCGTTCAGTTTCTCCAGCCTGGCCACCGGCCAACGCAGTGAAGACATTCTGTTCAGCCCCCAACGCATGAGCCTCGGCGGCTCGGCCTCGGTGCGCGGTTTCAAAGACCAGCAGCTCACCGGCGACAGCGGCGGCTACTGGCGCAACGACGTGCGCTGGGCGCGCCCGGTGACCTGGGACTGGATGCGCCCGGCCTTTGCCGAATACGGCGCCAGCGTCGGCTACGACCAGGGTGTGATCAGCAATGGCCGCTACAACGACAACGTGCATGGCCGGGTCTCGAGCAACTCGTTGGAGCTGTTCGCCCGTGGCAAATACGTCAGCACCAGCGTGACCTTTGCCCATTCCCTGGAACGCCCGGCAGTGATGAGCGAGCGCGAAGCGCCGATCTACTTCCGCATGGATTTCTTCCTGTAATTCAACGCCCCGTTACATCGAGAATATGACAATGGATGTTCGCCACTTTGCCTTCCTGGCCCGCCAACCTTCTGCTGCGCTGAAACCGCGAGACTCGTTCTTCGGCCTGCCCAAGCGCGGTTTGGTGCTGATCCTGGCCAACGCGCTGTTCTGGCAGCCGCTGCTGGCCCAGGCCGAAGGCATTGTGGTCAGCGCGCCGGGCACCACCGTCGGCCAGGCCGGCAATGGCGTACCGGTGGTGAACATCGCCACCCCCAATGGCAGTGGCTTGTCCCATAACCAATTCAAGGACTACAACGTCGGCCCCAACGGCGTGATCCTCAACAACGCCAACGGCCCCATGACGAACACCCAGCTGGGTGGCTACATCGTCGGCAACCCCAACCTCAAGGGCGGCGCGGCCAGCGTCATCCTCAACGAAGTCAACGGCGGCAGCCCCAGCCAGTTGCGCGGCTACACCGAAGTGGCGGGCCAGTCGGCCAAGGTCATCGTCGCCAACCCGTACGGCGTCACGTGCAGCGGTTGCGGCTTTATCAACACCCCCAACGTGACCCTCACCACCGGCAAACCGGTGCTCGACGCCAGCGGCCAGTTGCAGCGCTACCAGGTTGACGGCGGCGCCGTGACCATTGACGGCGAAGGCTTGAATGCCAGCAACGTCGACCGCTTCGAAATCATCACCCGCTCGGCCAAGATCAATGCGCAGATCAACGCACGAGAATTGACCGTCATTGCCGGGCGTAACGACGTCGATGCCAAAAGCCTGAAAGCCACCGCGCGCGCCGATGACGGCAGCGCAAAGCCCGAGCTGGCCATCGATTCCTCGGCATTGGGCGGCATGTACGCCGGTGCGATCAAACTGGTGGGCACCGAGGCCGGCGTAGGGGTGAAACTCGACGGTACGCTGGCCGCCAGTGGCGGCGATATCCAGCTGGATGCCAACGGGCGCCTGAGCATGGCGCAGACGGCGACCACCGGTAACCTCAAGGTCACCGCGCAGAACGTGAACCTGACCGACAAGGTCTACGCCGCCGGCAATGTGCAGGTGAGCAGTGCTGAAGAACTGGTCAACCAGAAGAGCCTGGCCGCTGGCCAACGCATCGAACTCAACGCCACCACCGTCACCAACCCGGGCATCATCGAAGCAGGCGTGCAGGCCGATAACAGCCGCAATGCTACCGGCGATGTGGTGGTGAATACGCAAACCCTGAACACCAGCGGCAACGTCCTGGCCAGCCGCTCGCTGAGCGCCACGGCCACCCGGGAACTGAACAACCAGGGCGCAGTGATCCAGGGTAAAACCGTCACGCTGAACAGTGCCAGACTGACCAACCAGGGCGCCACCGCGCGGGTGTATGGCGAGCAAGCGCTGGCGATCAACGCGCCGGCCATCGTCAACCTCGGCGGGCTGATTCGCTTCGGTGCCGATCAGGCGGCAACGCTGCAAACCGATTCGCTGGATAACCGCCAGGGCCATATCCAGGTCGCGGGCGGCAGCTTGACGCTCAACAGCGGCACGCTGAATAACACCGGCGGGCAGATTGTCGCGGGCAACCTCGGTGTAACAGCGGACACAATCAACAACCAGAACGGTTTCCTGGTTGCCGACGCCGTGACGGTCAACGCCGCCCGCCTCGACAACAGTGCCAAGGGCTTGATCAGTGCCGAGAAAGGCGCGCTCAACCTCACCGTCACCAACACCTTCAACAACAGCCAGGGTCATGCCCAGGCTGGCACTGACTTGAACCTGCGCGCCGGTGACGTCGCCAACCAGGACGGCAAGCTGGTGGGTGGTCAACTCACCGCTACCCTCGGCAGCCTCAGCAACAACGACGCAGGTGTACTCAGCGCGGATGCCGGCAAGTTGACCTTGACCGTCGCCCAACAGTTGAACAACGCCAAAGGTCACTTGCAGGCCGCCCAGGGCGACATCGAACTGCACGCCGCGAGCCTGGATAACCAGGGCGGCGCCATCATCGGCAAGCAGTTGCTGCTGGATGCGCGAAGCGGGCAGATCGACAACCGCGCCGGGCGTATCGTCGGTGACCAACTGGACGTCCGCGCCGGCAGCCTCGACAACCGCAGTGCCGGGTTGCTGGCCGGTGGTGTGCCGGGTGTGAGCGTGGTGCTGAACGACCAATTGCTCAACACCCAGGGCCGTATTCAAAGTGAGGGTGACCTGCTGCTGACCGGCAAGCGCCTGGGCAACAGCGCCGGGATCCTGCTCGGCAAGGCCCTCACTGTCACCGCGCAAGACCTCGACAACAGCAGCAAGGGCGCGCTGGTCAGCAATGACGGCGACATCACCCTCAACATCAGCAACCTGCTGACCAACACCAACGGCGTGATCGACGCCGCCGAACGCAGTGTGCTGGTCAAGGCCTTGACCACCCTCGACAACCAGGGCGGCACCTTGCGGGGCAAGCGCCTGGATATCGCGGCGCAAACCCTCGACAACGACCAGGGCCAACTCCTGGCCGGCAATCAGGGCGTGAGCTACCGCGGCCAGGACCTGAGCAATCGCCAGGGCATGATCCTCAGCGGTGGTGCGGCGGTCGACCTGACGCTGGGCACCTTGAACAACCAGGGCGGCACCGTGCAAGGCGACAGCTTGACGGTGACAGCCGACAGCGTCGACAACAGCCAAGACGGTACCAAGGCCGGCGCGTTGACCGCCTTGAAGAGCGACCTGCAACTGACGGTCGAGGCCTTGACCAACCGGGGCGGCAAACTGTTCGGCAAGGAGCACGTCACCGTCTCCGGCGCCACCCTGGACAACAGCGCCAACGGCCAGATCAGCGGCAATCAGCTCAGCCTGACCTCGCGTACCCAACTGACCAACCAAGGCGGCCTGATTGAGTCCAACCAGGGCCTGACCTTCAATGGCGGCAACCTCGACAACAGCGCGGGCGGCCAACTGCGGGCGATGGAAGGCGCCAGCAGCACGCTGACGGTCACCGACCAACTGAATAACCAGAACGGCATTCTTGAATTCGGCAGCCAGGCCTTCAGCCTCAGCGCCGGGCATCTGAATAACCAGGCCGGGCAACTGCAGCACGCTGGCACCGGCGTGTTCAGCCTCAATACCAGCAGCCTCAGCGGCAGCCAGGGCAGCATCAATGGCCTGGGCACCGCCGACTGGTCGTTCGGCCGGGTCGATGGCCTCGGCCGTGTGCAACTCAATGAAGCCTTGCACTACACCAGCACCCAGGGCCTGAGCCTCAAGGCCGGCGACCGCCTGGCCAGCGCCAAGGGTCTGACCCTGGATATCGCCAGCCTGGATAACGCGGGCGAGTTGCTCAGCGACGGTGACCTGAGTGTCAACCTGACCGGCGACATGACCAACAGTGGCCGCCTTTCGGCCCAGCAAAAACTGAGCGTGGTCGCCAACAACCTCAGCCAGAACGGCGGGCGTTTGGCCGGCGGCACCACCACCCGCATCACCCTGGGCGGTACGCTGGATAACCTCGGCTACCTCACCGCACGCCAGCAACTCGACATTGCCGCCGCACACATCAACAACCGCGGCACCCTCGGTTCACAAGGCAACGTCAACCTCAGCGCCAGCAATGGCATCAGCAATAGCGCCGACACGCTGCTGTTCAGCGGCGGCGATCTGACCCTGCGCGGGAACAGCTTCAGCAACCTGTACGGCGACGTCTACAGCAAGGGCAACCTGAGTTTCGCGGCGCTCGATGGCGGCATGGCGGCGGGCTTCAGCAACCTTTCCGGTACGGTTGAAAGCGAAGGCAATATCGGCATCAGTGCGCGGAATGTGGAAAACGCCAAGGCTGAATTCGAGTTGGGCCAGACCATCACCACCGGCAGCCTCAATTGGCAGTGCGGCCAGCACTGCGGCGGGCACGACTCGTTCAAGCGCGGTCAAATCACCATCAACCAGACCTACCTTGAATCCGCGATCAAGGACTCGGCCTCTGCGCGCCTGGTGGCGGGCAAAGACCTGCTGATCCAGGGCGACAACGTCCAGAACCGCTATAGCCTGCTGGCGGCGAATGGCAACCTGAGCATCACCGCCAACGACCTGCTCAACCAGGGCGCCGCGACTCGCACCGGGCAGAACACCATCGTCATCGGCACCCCGCAGCGCATCGACACCGATGAGTGGGACCGGATGGAATACATCGACGTACCCGCCTTCAACGCAGCAGTGGCAGCGGGTAATTTCGATGAAGCACGCTTTGAGGTGCTCAAGGCCCGGTCGAGCGACTGGCGTTTCTCCGAGCAAAGCAACGTCACCACCTGGACCGACAACGGCGGCCCAGGCTACACCGCGACGATACAGGCCGGTGGCGCGGTCAACCTCAACGTTGCGCGCACCCTGCAAAATGGCACGTTGCACACCAACACCCTGGAGCAACTGACCGGCACCCTCGGTGACGACCAGACCGGCATCCCCGTCGGCGGCATCAACATCAACCTGAGCAAGCACGTCAACGACGCCACCGCCCAGGCGCCGAGCAGCGTATTGCCGGTGACCAGCATCGCGCCCGACGGCCGCTACGTACCCGTGGACTACACCGGCGAGTCCTTCACCCCGGTCGACCCCACCACCGCGCCCGGCTTCCAGTTGCCCAAGGGCGACTACGGCCTGTTCATCAAAAACGCCGACCCCACCAGTCACTACCTGATCGAGACCAACCCGAACCTCACCACTGTGGCGGGCTTCTTCAGCTCCGACTACATGCTCGGCAAGCTCGGCTACAGCCCCGACAACGCCTGGCGTCGCCTGGGTGACGGGCAATACGAGTCACGGCTGATCCGCGATGCGGTGCTGGCGCAAACCGGGCAACGCTTCCTCGCCGGTGGCCTGACCAGCGACTACGACCAGTTCCGCTACCTGATGGACAACGCCCTGGCCAGCAAGGACGCCTTGCGCCTGAGCGTCGGCGTATCCCTCACTGACCAGCAAGTCGGCGCCCTGACCCACGACATCGTGTGGATGGAAAACCGCGTGGTCGACGGCCAGACCGTGCTCGTGCCGGTGCTCTACCTGGCCCAGGCCGACTCCCGCAACGTGCGCGGCAACAGCCTGATCCAGGGCCGCGACCTCAACCTGATGACCGGCGGCGACCTGATCAACGTCGGCACCCTGCGCGCCAGCAACAACCTCTCAGTGGCCAGCAGCGGCAGCCTCTACACCGGCGGCCTGATCGAGGCCGGCAACAACCTCAGCCTGCTGGCCCAGGACAGCATCCGCAATTCCATGGCTGGCGAGATACGCGGCACCCAGGTCAGCCTCACCACCCTGAAGGGCGACATCACCAACGACAACACCGCCATCCAGGTGCGCCAGGGTGCCGGCATGCGCACCCTCACCGACAGCAGCGCCGGCACCATCACCGCCCGCGAAAACCTGGCCATCGACGCTGGCCGCGACCTCACCAACCACGGTGCACTCACCGCCGGCGGCGATGCCGACCTGAAAGCCGGGCGCGACCTCAACCTGATCGCCGTCAGCGACACCAGCGAGATCCACGCCTTCAGCGACGGCGGGCACAAATCCAGCATCACCACCGACGTGAAAAACCAAGCGGCCACGGTCACGGCCGGTGGCAACCTGAGCATGGTGGCGGGGCAAGACGTCAACATCATCGGCAGCAACGCCACCGCGGGTAAGGACCTGAACATTCAGGCCGGGCGCGATTTCAACGTGGCGTCTGTCAGCGATGTGCACAACGTCGAAGGCAAGGAAAAAGACGGCAAGAAACGCATTAAGACCGCGGATGAGCAGACCACGCAGTTAGCCAGTGTGCTGACGGCGGGCAGGGACTTTACGAGCCAGGCCGGGCGCGACACCACGCTGGTGGCGAGCAAGATCAGTGCGGGGAATGAGGCTTATCTGTATAGCGGGGATAAGTTGAATTTGCTGGCGGCGCAGAACAGTACTCATACGTTGTATGACATGAAGGAGAACGGTGGCTGGGGCGCGAAGAAAGAGCAGCGAGACGAAGTAACCCGCACCACGAACGTTGGGACCGAGATCAAGACTGGCGGCAACCTCACGTTGATCAGCGAAGGTGACCAGCGTTACCAGGTCGCGAAGCTTGATAGTGGTAATGACATCATTCTTAACAGTGGCGGGGCCATCGTCTTTGAAGGCGTCAAAGACCTTCATGACGAGAGCCATACCAAGAGCAAGGGTGACCTCGCTTGGTTCAGCGCCAAAGGTAAAGGCAACACTGACGAAACGCTGCGCCAGAGTGAAATGATCGCTCAAGGGCAGGTCGTTATCAAAGCTGTCGACGGATTGAAGATTGATGTCAGGCAGATCGATCAGCAAACCGTTAGTCAGACCATCGATACCATGGTCAAAGCCGATCCGAATCTGGCTTGGCTCAAGGATGCTGAAAAGCGCGGTGACGTGGACTGGCGCCAAGTCAAAGAGATCCACGATAGCTTCAAATACAGTAACTCCGGTTTAGGTGCGGGCTCGCAGATTGTAATAGCAATTCTGATGGCCGCATTTGTCGGGCCGTTGGCAATGACTGCGGCTGCAGGTGCTGGAGCAGGCGTCGCTGTCGCGGCAGGTGCGGGAGCCGTAGCGGCAGGCGCTGCGACCAATGCGACGGTTAGTGTCGTTAATAATCGTGGCAACTTAGGGGCGGTGTTCAAGGATGTCACCTCTTCGGATGCTTTGAAGGGGTATACGATTTCCGGTGTGACCGCTGGATTGACCGCAGCTTATTTTGATGGCTGGACCGGAACTCATACTGATCAGGCGACTAAGCAAATAACGGGGCCACAGCTCAACACATGGACTGGTGTAGGGCAGTTTGCCGCGAACCAGACATTGCAAGGCGGTACTTCAACGCTGTTGAGTAAAGCATTGGGGCAGGGCGGCAGTGGGAGTGAGGCGCTGAAAACTGCGCTATTCAATACCCTGGCAGCGGCCAGCTTCAATGCCGTCGGCGACTACACGAAAAAGTGGAACATCGAAAACGGTTCAATTCCCAAGATCGCGATTCATGCGATGGTCGGTGGCCTCTTGGCCGAAGCAACGGGTGGAGATTTCCGTACAGGCGCATTGGCAGCCGGCGCCAATGAGGCACTGGTCGTACAGCTTAACGACATCGTGAAGGGCGACAAGACATTGTTGTCCATGAGTTCTCAACTGGTCGGTGTTTTAGCTGCGGCCACACAAAAAGATGCAGATGCTAGCAAATTGGAGAAGGGTGGCTGGGTGGCGAAAAATGCCACGCAGTACAACCACCAGCTTCACAAGTCTCAAGCCGATGCGTTGGATGAACAGCGACGGTTCCATCCGGAAAAGGCTGATCGTTTGAATGCGGCGGCCTGCGCTTTGGTTAGTTGCGCAGAGTCGATCCCGACCAACGATGAAACCTATAAGGACTTCAAGGCACTTCAGGATCGCGGCGCCACTTTTAGTGAGGAGATCGCGTTACTTGAGGCGACCGGCCAGTTTGGTGGCCGTAGTTGGCAGGATTGGAGCGACGATACGCTCAATGCTCACGGCAAGGCGGTGCAGGTCGTTGGAGCAAGCAAAGACACTGCCCTTGGCCTAGTCGGAGGGGCTACTGCATATACCGGGATGGTGATGTCGTCACCCGCATGTGTTGGCGTTGTTACCTGTGCCTTACCCATCGGCTTAGGAGCGCTTGGCACCACCTCGATGGTGGGGGCATGGGATTCTGCTAGCCGGATTACGGCGGATTTTAAATCCAATGAGCCCGACCGAGTGCTAGCTTCTTTCTTTCCGGAAACCTTTCCAGGAGAGTCGAGCGTAACGTCTGACCTGGCATGGAGCACGGCGAAATCCGCAGCTCAGGCGGCTCTGTTTGGCGGCGCGAGTAAATACTTTAATGGTAAGTTAGCTGGAGAGCTTGCCAGTGGTGCAAAAGGGCTAGGTTCTGCTGGTACGGGCACGACGGCGGGTAGTAATGTTGCAAGTACGACGCCTAAAGTTGATGTTTTTTGGAATAAAACAACAGTTCTAGATAGGACTGTTTATCAACGTAACGACCTCTTTGACCCAGAGGCCCTATCGACCTGGAGAGTACGAGGTAAAACTGTTGAAGGCTCAAACCTTGAGAGGATGGCCTCGGGTCGAGCACCAATTGGGTATGATGGGAAATCAGTTGAGTTACATCATCTCTCGCAAACTGAAGTTAATGGATTCGCTGGTACTCGTGGTTCACTTGCAGAAGTTGGTTCTGTTTTCCATAGCCAGAATAGCAGTGTTCTTCATGTCCCATCCAATGCCGCTCAAAGCTTTAGGTATACTCGTTACAAAGACTCTGCAGAATACAGAAACCCTACGACTGACTATGTTTCAGTTCCTACGGATTTGAATGCAAAAACATTGACAAAGCAGGCTAAAGAGTTTAACTCTTATCAGTCGGATTATTGGAAGTTGCGGGCTCGGAGCGGGGAGTAATTAGGCGTGGATTATTCGAGAATAATTAATCTTATTAAAGAGTCGGATTACGTTGAGTTTGCTGATTATGGTGACGGGATTGCTGATGAGTGGATTTATAAAGCTGAAGCTCGTCTTGGGTTGAAGTTGTCTGATAGCTATAAATGGTGGCTGAAGTGTTATTCTGGCGGGGAAATATCTGGGGAGGAGATTTATAGTATCTACGAAATGGATTTTGATAGTGTAAGGGGGGGGGATATCGTTTATATGTCAATCGTTAACGGTCGAAATGGGTTGTGTGGGAAGGAGAGGCTATTTATCTGCGAACCGCCGGGTGCAGGGGAATCATTTTATTTTGCCACGGACGATGGTCTTAATGATGGAGAGTATCCTGTTTATAGGCTTGAACTTTCTGATCAAACTTCTAGTTTGTATGCGAAAAACTTTATCGATTTCTTAGAAAAAAGAATAATGTCTTTCAGTTGAATAACGATTCTGCGTTTAAAAAATGGTTGAGAAAGGCTCGGTGCAAAAGCGACAGGAGAATTAGCTAGTTCTGGTGGGAAACCCACTGTTGAGTTATTTGGTGGGAAGAATGCTCAAACTCCTGGTGCTATAAACGTGGATGTCCGAGCAGATATTCAGTCTGGTATTCGAGCGGACGCAACGAAACTTCCTTTCAAGGATAGTTCGGTGGGAGAGATTGTTGCTAGTAACCCATTCATTCCCAAGAGTGCAGGTGGTACTAACTCAATGATGGATTTTCTTCCGGAAGCTACTCGCGTGGTTGAGCCTGGTGGAAAGATATTTGTCAACGCAAATGCTGCGAACCCTTACGGAAAAATACCAAGTGCGTAAAGGGGACGGATTTATTTAAATATTTAAAAATCCAGATGAGTTGATTAAATAAATCCGTCCCCTTTGACCCAATGTGGTGAGTTTGAAAACGATTGATACCCGAGGTAAAGGGTGGTCTTATGACATGAGAACCCATATGGACACCTTGCAAAGTTCAAAAATTACCGTGGATGGCGTACCGGCAACGAAAATTTTGGACATCCGAGTTCAACCGGGCGGAATGGCTGACGCGAGCAAGCTTATAGAGTATGGAAAGCAACGTAATATTACTGTGATTATTAAAGAGTTCGGTGGCTAATCATATGGCTGAAATTGAAATTGTCTTTAGCGAGAGGCTACATGATGGCGCTTCAGTTGTATGGGGGCGGCTAATACAACAGCTCAAAAACTTTAATGAGGATACCGTCATTGATGGCTTTACCGGCAAGAAAATAGGGTTGGCGGACGTTTCGAATTACTTGGAGAAAAACAAGTGTCAGAGTTTTTTTATTGAGCTGGCAAACGGTTCTGTCGAGTTTTCGTATGTGGCAGATAAAGCGTTTTATCGGCTTGATATGAAACACCTGGCGAATTCGATTGAAGTTGCACAGACCTTGATTGAAGCTTTAATCGATGAGCCCGGCTTTGTTCAGGCTCGAATTTACGACGCCGAGTATGATCGATGGCAAAATGCCGAGAGTCTTACGCTCTTTGAAGTTGAGCGCGTCGAACACGCTCATCTGCCCAAGAAAAGTAATGGGCTGCCTTTTCCGCTGACCCAAGAGGTCGTAGATATATCAAAAAATCCTGGGCGTTGGGTTTTAAGAAACGGCTACATTGAGGCGGTTGGCGCTTTCATGTGGGTAAGCAAATCCTTGCTTCAGTTAGTGGGTGTCGACGAAAAGAAGTTAATGGATATCGACTGCTTTGCAGTAGAAGATTTGGGCGGCGTTTTGAAGATTGCTGCCTATAATCAGTGCTTCACTGCAGCCGTAGGGGCTCAGGCAGAGAGGCAGGACTTGCTGAGAGAAGTTTTGTTTAACGCGTGAATTAGAGCGAGAATCGGGCGCGGGAAATAGGGTTCAGGCCACGGTTTTCTAATTAAAGTATTAATAGTGGTCTGACCCCCTATTTCTCGGTCGATGATATAACAGCGTAAAGGGGGCGGATTTATTTAAATATTAAAAATTTCTTATGAGTTAATTAAATAAATCCGTCCCCTTTAACCAAATGCAAGTGGTATCTGTAATAAGTGTAGTGCAGGTTTGACGGGTAATAGTGACCTGAATGGGGTGGTTAAACAATTCAGTCAGCGCTATCCTACTCTTCTGCTAAGAGTTACCGCTGAGGGAGGGGCAGCAATGCCAAATCGTCTAACAGTCCTAGTTAAAGATGGGAGAATAGTTAATGGACAATGAAGAAGCGCTTAAAGTCATTGACAGTATGATGTGGGTAAAGAAAGCCTCAATTTTCCTTCTGTTGCTTGATTATGCTCTACGTAACCTTGACTCGGCGAGTGATACGCAAAAAAAATGTCAGGAGGCAGTTGATAAGTGTTGGCGATGGTTGTCTGATCGAGGGCTCAGTGCTGATGAATTAGCATATTATCTAGACTCCGATGATATGCAGAGCGGACCGCTGGCAGAAGGAAATTTTGCATCTGAAAGCGTAGAACAAAATAGTTTAATTTTAATATTGTTGGTGATCGGTTTTTTTGCCAATAAGGCCTATAAGATTGTAGGGCTACAAGAGCAAATGTCTGAGCCGGTATGTGAGGCGGACGAGAGCTCTGCTGTATATATTGTTGCTTATATTGAACGGATAGGCTTGTCTGATAAGTTGAGTGTTTATCTATCTGCACACGTTTTGGAAAATAGGGGGCAATCCACGTTTTAATGCTGGCAGAGTTGCTCTTTAACGTAAAGGGCAAGGATTTATTTAGGACGTAAAAGTGACGGATTTGTTTAAATATTAGATTTAAAAACTCCAGCTAGGTCAATTAAATAAATCCGTCCCCTTTGCCCAGAGTGAGTATAAAAAATGGAAAACTTGGAACTCTCCGAGTTAAAATTTCCGAGTATGAGAGAGGAGCTGGTTTCCTATCTGGCAGGTTTGTCGGACTCAGATTACCAGTTCCGTGCCTGGGTAGAACGTTCATCGCCGAATTTAGCTTATGATGAACTTGATTACACAATACATTTTTTATATGACGATACAGGGCTCGCTGAAAATGCATACACTTGGATAGGGCTAGTTTTGAAAAATGATCAGGAAGCTAGAGCCATCGAGGACGTGGTTCAAGCTATTGACGCGCTTTTTGATAAGTATGGTCCTGATCTTTCTGATAAAGAGTATTTGGAAAAAGAAGAGTGGGCACGCATAGTGTGCGTTTCTAAAGATGCTTTAAAAGTTTTGCTTCATGGTAAGTGAGGTTGTTTAACCGAGTTAAAGGGGCGGCACCCAGGCCGCCCGGCTTTTACTCAGGATGGATCGGTATTGAGTCTGCGACTGATGACATCCAGCAAATCACACCCATCGCGCAGCGGAATCGCCAGCAATTGGGCGAAGTCTTGAAGCACCACAGCATCGCTGCTGAGTTGGTCGCGGAAGGCCAGGTTTTCCAGCAGTTGGGTGACGGCGCGAATCCGGTACACGGCGGCGTCGTGGAGGACATCGAGGGGCGCATGGGTGTCGATAAGCAGGGCGGGGACGGTGCAGTCGTGGCCCGTGAGGGGCATGTATCGATTCATTGTCAGTACTCTGTTGGTGGATTAAGCCACCACTCATTCGTCGCCAAACGAATGGGTGGCGGCCGTACGCAGGTTGGCGAACCGGCAACAGAGAAAACCGGCAGACCCGAAGGTCTCCCGCGCACAGCCGCCATATCATGCACAGCTTTGCGGGTGCAAAAACACCTGCATAGAAGCGGGATGCTTTTGCGCTCTGTTGTCAGGTCGCCAAACCTGAATCGCCATGTGGGCGACGGCCCGGACTATAAGCCCGCACCCAAACCCACGCAAGGCAGCAAAGTACTGGCCCACTCCCAATGCCTCATGTCTTCACCCCCATTGCCGACACCCTGGCGATGATTAAACGCATCCACCCACCACCAACATTAAAGGACTGATGTGAAAAACCTTCTCCTGATTCTCCTCTCCACCCTCATCCTCGGCGGCTGCGTCAGCCAGCCCCTCACGCCCGAGCATCGCGCACAGGTCAAGACGGTCAAAGTGCTGCCCGTAAAGTGGGAAAAGAACATGGTCTACATGGGCCGTGAACAAGCCTGGGGTGCGGCCCTGGGCGCCGGGCTTGGTGCGGGCGTCGGCATGGCCAGCGGCGCGTCCAAGCTGGGCACGGCGGCCTTGAGCGGCGCGGGGTTTGCCGCCGGCATGAAGGCAGGGCAACTGGCCGAGATGTCGACGCCGGCCGCGATCCTCACGGTGATGGACGCCGAAAATATCGACTTGGGCGTGTTGCTCAAGCAGGCCTTTATCGATGCCTTGGGTAAGACGTCATCGCTCAAAGTGGTGGGTGACGACGAGCCGGCCGATGCGCAGATTCAACTGACGGTAGGCGAGTGGGGCTTTCGCCTGACCCAGGGTTTCAGCAGCGTGGTCTACCCGACGCTAACCGTGGTGGCGCGCATGGACCGTGGCGACGAGATGCTCTGGCGCACGGTGGAGTCGATCACGCCGTTCAATGGCCAGAATGTCTACGGTTACACGCCGCTCACTTATCGCACTGATCCTGAGGCGTTGCGCCGCGCGTTGACGGGTATCACGCAGATCTCCGGGAGTTATCTGGTGAAGGAGCTCAAGTAGACCAGCGAGAGGTCGCCGCGTGGCTTGCGGTGGCTGATCCTGACGCGAGCAGTTTGATAGAACCCGCCGAGCACCTTGAACATTTTGTATATCCCAGTGTCTTTACCCCGCCCACCCGCAACCGGTCGGGCTGCATGGACTGCAGCGTTTTCAAATGACATTAAGGATTAATGTGAACCTCGCCCCCCAAGCCTCTTTTCTGTCACCGCCCGCTGTGGTGCACAGGCGCGCGCCTGCGTTTCAGGAAGGCACCCTGGGGGAATGCATTCGGATCAATTGATCCCTCGCTTAGTACACCTACTGCCGCCGGGCCTATTGGCGGCTTTTAATGTAGTTCATGGAGTTTGAAATGAAGCGTAAGCAGTTCCAGAAAAACCTGTTGGCACTCATGGTCGGCGCAATCAGTTCGCAAGCGCTGGCCGTGGAGTTCGACCTGGGGCAGGGCAAGAACATTTGGGTCGGCGAGACCTTTAATGAGTCATTGATTATCAACGGGACGTTCTCCGAAGTAGTGGTGCCGACCACCACCAACCCTGCCGGACTGGGTGTGGCCAACACCACTATCCAGGGTTCGTTGATCAACCGTGCCGACATCACTCTGGATTCCCAGGGCGCCGCCATCCGTGCGATTGCCCTGGACCCGCTTTTCTGGTCGGGCCCGCAGAACCTGAGCCCGGGAACTGTCACCGGGGACGTGGTCCAGGCGGGCAACATTCTTATGAAAAATGGGGGTTACGAGGGGCTTGAGATCGGCGCGACGACCATCGGTGGAAGTGTCATCAACTCCGGCACCATCCGTTCCACGCTGCCCCTGACGCCGCCGGCTTCACCTTCCTACGTGGATGGCGGCGAAGGCATTTACCTGCATGGCACCACCATCGCCGGCGACGTCTCGAACACCGGTGTGATCGACATGAACGGTGATTACGCCATCGGCCTGATCCTCGACCGTCAGAACAATCTGGGGACCACCGTCGGCGGCAAAATCCTCAACGCCGGCACGCTCAAGGCGACGGGCGAGGGCGCCTGGGGCATCGAGGTGGAAACCGACACCAACCCTCTGCGCATCGAAAACAGCGGCCTGCTTTCTGCCAACGGCAATGACGCCAAGACGGTGATGTTTCTAAACGGTAAGGTCGACTACATCCTCAACACCGGCACCGTCGAGGCCACGGGCACCAACGCCAATGCCTTCGAGTTTGCCGGGGCAACCTTTGCCCAGAACAGCGCGACCGGCGCGCGCGGCATCGTTAACCGCGGCACGATCAGCGCCGATGGTACAGCCATTCATGTAGATGCCGCGGACCAGACCTCGGCGTTCGAGATCAACCAGCAAGCCGGCGAAATCCGCAGTAACGCCGGCATCGCCATCGACGCCGCCAACCTTGCCACGCTGAATTGGACCGGCGGCAAAATCGCCGGCGACCTGCTCAACTTGAGCGCGGTGAATGTCGCAGGCCAGGCCGATTTCACCGGCAGCCGCATCATCGCGCCGGTATCGGTCAACTCGGGCTCGCTGAACCTGTCGGCGCCCGGTACTGCGATCACTGGCAACCTCAACATTGCTAGCGGCGCAGGTATTGATATCCACCTGGCCGACAGCGTAGTGCCGACCACGCCGTACCTGACCGTCAACGGTGCAGCGAATTTCGCCCAGGCTTCGAAGCTGACCGTGAGCGCCAAACCGGGCGACTTCGCCAGCACCAACAACGGCACTCAGTACACCCTGTTGCAAGCCACCAGCGTGCAAGACAATGGCCTGTCTGTGGCCAGCTCGTCCTCTCTGCTGAACGTGCTGAGCTACTCGGCCGACGCGCAAACGGTCAAGGCCGTGGTGGCGGTTAAAGACAACCAGCAAGTGCAGCAGGAGCTCGCCGCGGTGGGCGCCGGCGCTGCGTCAGCGACGGCGGTGAACACCTTTAAAAACGACGTACTGAGCGGACTCAATCAGAACGACCCAGTGTTCCAAACCCTGGCTGACGCCGGCACAGCACAGCAGCTTGCTCAGGTCAGCGAACAACTCAAGCCGGACGTCAATCGCGGCGCCCTGGACGTGGCGTTGTCGGGCCAGACCGTGGTCAACGGCGCGATCTTCAACCGCCTCACCGACCAGCGCGAAAGCCATCAAACCGGCGGCGTGTGGGTGCAGGGCCTGAGCAGCAACATGGACCAGGACGGGCGTGGCGGCAACAACGGCTACTCGGCCAACAGCAGCGGCATGGCCGTGGGTGTGGACGGGCGCTTGAACGACACCACCACGTTGGGCGTGGCGTACAGCTACCTTAACTCCAACATCCATTC
The DNA here is from genome assembly GCF_013385695.1 of Pseudomonas sp. D8002. Classification (NCBI taxonomy): domain Bacteria; kingdom Pseudomonadati; phylum Pseudomonadota; class Gammaproteobacteria; order Pseudomonadales; family Pseudomonadaceae; genus Pseudomonas; species Pseudomonas sp. D8002. The sequence goes on along the minus strand of NZ_JACAPM010000047.1, from coordinate 42,787 downwards.
CGACCTCGGCAACAAGACCGATGTGGAGGGCCATGCGCTGTCGCTGTACGGCAACTGGTCGCTGCAAAACTGGTTTGTCGACGGCAGCCTCAGCTATGGCCATAACGACAACGACAGCAAACGCCATATCGCCGGCACCACAGCCAAGGGCAGTTACGACAGCAATGTGCTGTCTGCCAGTGTGATCGGCGGCTACAGCTTCAAGCCGTCGCAGGCCGTGGTGATCGAGCCGCGCGTGGCAGCGCGTTACGCCAACGTGCGCATGGACGGTTTCAACGAGAAGGGCTCCTCGGCCGCGCTGAGCACCCAGTCGCAACGCTATGAAGTGGGCGAGCTGGGCGCTGGTGTGCGCTTGGCGGGCAACTTGCCCATGGGTGCCGGTAGCTTGCAGCCGGAAGCAACCTTGATGGCGTATCACGACCTGATGGGTGATCGCGTCGCACAAACCTCCAGCTATGTGCTCGGCGGTTCTGCGTTCACCGTCACCGGCGCTTCGGTGGCGCGTGACAGCTATGAAGCCAGTGTCGGCGTGAACTACCAGGTGTCGGACTTTACCGTGGGTGCCAGCTACACCCGCCAGGCCCGCAGTGGTTTTGATGCCGATGGGGTCATGCTCAAGGCGCGGTACGCGTTTTAAGTATTACGGCCGATAGAAAACGGCATCGGGCTGCGGTTCTCCCACGTAGCCCGAGCCAGACTTTTAAATGTGCTCAAGGAAGTAACCCATGAAAAAGACCTCACTCTTAATCCTCGCCCTGGTCTTGGCCGGCTGCCACTCCACTGCCAGGAACTCCTCGCCAAGCCTGCTGACGGACGGCGTCCAGTTGCAGCAGAAAAAGGTCGAGGTGGACGCCGAACACGCCAAGGTCATCATGAAGGCAACCGGTTTTACCTATCCGGTGCAGTTCTCCGTACGCCGTAGTTCCGATGCAGATCAGCGTCCGGAAATCCTCGGGACGGTGGTGGATTCCGGCCGTGGCAAGGTATTCGGCTGGATCGCCAAGATGAACGAAGTGGGCAACAGCGCCGTCGCCAAACGCTTCCCGCAGTTGGAAGTGCAGGCTGACCCGGGGCAGCCCTTTGAAGTGATCGGCGAGTCACGGGTCTACAACGCCAACTATGTCGGCCTCGTCAAAACCTATGTGTATGAGTGCGGCCCCATGAGTTCGACCTTCAAGCCTGAGAAGCAAAAGGTTTACCTGGTGGAATTCGTGATTATCGGGAAGGGCTGTGAGCAGCATGTGTATGACGTAACTGCGCCTAACGAGCGTGTCCCGGTGGCGACTGTGGCAGCGACGGGAAATATTCCGTCGCTCTAAGTTGCTTTAACCCGAATCGCCAGCCCCTTGCGTCTGACCTTGTGAACGGATCATTCATTCACGAGGTTCAGCCCATGTCCCGTCCTCTTCTGCTGTTGCGCCCTGCCGCCCAAGGCTTCACCGTGACCCTGCTGGTGGCGCTTGCCGGGTGTGGGCTTTCTTCATCCCGTGACGTGGCCAAGCCCGCTGAGTCGGCGCCTGTCGTGGAGGTGCAAAGTGAGCCCGCCAGCGTCCAGGGGGCCATGGTCAAGCGGAGGGTTGCGCCTGCACCGATGGCGTCGCGATTGGTCATGAACGACTCGATCGCCATGCAATACCAGACCGAGCCTCGGGAGCAATATCAGAACCTCCCGGACAACCCGATCCGCAGCGTTGCCGAAACACCGGTCTCCACCTTCAGCGTCGATGTCGACACCGGCAGCTATGCCAACGTACGACGTTTCCTTAATCAAGGCAGCCTGCCGCCCGAAGGTGCTGTGCGACTTGAGGAGATGGTCAATTACTTCCCTTATGACTACGCCTTGCCCACCGACGGCTCGCCCTTTGGCGTGACCACTGAAGTGGCACCGTCGCCGTGGAACCCTCACAGCCGGCTGTTGCGCATCGGCATCAAGGCCTCGGACCACGCCGTGGCGGACCTGGCTCCGGCTAACCTGGTGTTCCTGGTGGACGTATCCGGCTCGATGAATCGCCGCGAAGGCCTGCCGCTGGTCAAGAGCACCCTGAAACTGTTGGTGGATCAATTGCGCGACCAGGACCGCGTCTCGCTGGTGGTCTACGCCGGCGAATCGCGAGTGGTGCTCAAGCCCACCTCGGGCCGGGACAAAACCAAAATCCGCAACGCCATCGACCAACTCACCGCCGGTGGCTCCACCGCAGGCGCGTCGGGGATCGAAATGGCCTACCAAATGGCCCGCGAAGGGTTTATCGACAAAGGCATCAACCGCATCCTGCTGGCCACCGACGGTGACTTCAACGTAGGCGTGAGCGACTTCGACAGCCTCAAGCAATTGGCGGTCGACCAGCGCAAAAGCGGCGTGTCCCTGACCACCCTCGGCTTCGGTGTGGATAACTACAACGAACACCTGATGGAACAACTGGCCGATGCCGGTGATGGCAACTACGCCTATATCGACAACCTGCGCGAAGCCCGCAAAGTGCTGGTGGACCAGCTCAGCTCGACCCTCGCTGTGGTGGCCCGGGATGTGAAGCTGCAAGTGGAATTCAATCCGGCGCAGGTCAGCGAATACCGATTGCTCGGCTATGAAAACCGCGCCCTGAAGCGTGAGGATTTCAACAACGACAAGGTCGACGCCGGAGAAATCGGTGCCGGGCACACGGTGACCGCGTTGTATGAAATTGTCCCGAAGGGTGAACAGGGCTGGCTGGAGCCACTGCGCTACGCATCGGCAACCAAGGCTGACGGTAAAACTGATGAGTTGGCGATGTTGCGGGTACGCTACAAACCAGCGGAAGGCGGCGATAGCCGACTGATCGAACACCCGATCAGCAACCAGCACAGCGGCAAACCCAGCGACGACCTGCGCTTCTCTGCTGCCGTGGCCGCCTTCGCCCAGCAACTCAAGGGTGATGGCCGCTACACTGGCAGCATGAGTTTCAAGGACACGGCCGCACTGGCCCGCTCCGCTCGGGGCGACGACCCTTTTGGTTTGCGCGGCGAGTTTGTGCAACTGGTCGAATTGGCCCAGAGCCTCCAGGCCCCGGCCAAACACTGATCCACCTCAAAGGAGTGCGCCACCTGATGGATTCACCCAGCGACGAAGCCCTGCTGTCCCGCTACCGCAGCGGCGACGGTGCAGCGTTCGAGGCCCTGTATGCGCGGCATCGACAGGGCCTGTACCGTTTTCTGGTGTCCTTGAGCAACAAGGCCGAACTGGCCGAGGAAGTGTTCCAGGACACCTGGCTCAGCCTGATCCGCAGCACCAGCGAGCCACAGGGCCGGGCGAGTTTTCGCACCTGGTTATTCCAGATTGCCCGCAACCGCCTGATCGACCACTGGCGCAAACACGGCATCCACAACCCGCTGCACGACAGCTACGATGAGCAGCTTCACGGCCAGCCCGACGACAGCGCCGGGCCTGAGCAACTGCTGAGCCTGAGTCGCGACCAGGCGCGCCTGGACAGCGCGTTGCAAGACTTGCCCGAAGATCAGCGCGAAGTGTTCCTGCTGCGCCTGCATGGCGAGCTGGAAGTGCCACAAATCGCCGCGCTCACCGGCGCCCCACTGGAAACGGTAAAAAGCCGCTTGCGTTACGCCCAGCAGAAACTGCGCCGACTGCTGGCCGAGGAGGTACCCGCATGACTGACCCCCGACATACCCAGGACTCGAACGACGAGCTGCTGATCGAGCATTTCCGTCAACACACCAGCGGCGAGCCGCCGGCTTCCCTGGACGCCTTCATCCTGGCCACCGCCCACCGTGAAGCACCGGTGCGGCAACCCGGCCTGTGGCAGCGTTGGTTACAGGCCTGCCAACGGCCGCGCTGGCAGATGGCGTTTGCCACCGTCGCGGGTGTGGCCCTGATGATTGGTTTGGTCACGCGCTCGCCGGTGCCGCAGCCGGAGTTATCCACAGGCACTTACGCGGCCGCCCCGCAGGAACTGGCCCGCCCGGCCCCGGCTGCCGCGCCGATGGCTCGATTCTCCGTGGCTCCGCAGGCTGACAGTGCGCCGCAGGTGCAGGCAGAAGTCGCGGGTTCGCTGGCGGATGAGCCGGTGGCGAAGATGAGCAAGCGCTCGGCTGTTGTGCTGCCGCCATTGGAGCAAGGGCTGCAGGAGATCCTGCGGTTGCGGCAGGCGGGAGAGGCGAAGGCGGCGGATGAGAAGCTGCTGGAGTTGCATAAGCGCTTTCCCAAGGAAGACTTGCCGGCGCGGTTGGAGGCGTTGCAGAAACCCTGAATCGACGCCCACAAAAAAGCCCCAGGTCTTTCGACCTGGGGCTTTTTCTTCTGTATATGGTGCCCCGGCGTCGTTTGAACTGGGCTTTAAGAGTGCCGGTTTATAAGGGGGTGGGTGGTGGTGCGTTAGTTAGGCATACATGTAGGCATACAGGAAGCGGTCCGCTGGCCAGTGCTAGTACTGACCAGCAGGCGTCTAGTTATCTAATGGGAACCAATTTAAGTCGACCTGAGGTCCCTTCGGTGGCTGTTCTTCCTGGTGGGATGGCTATGACGCGACCATCACTGCCCTCTCGCGAGGTATAGCCTCGAGGAATGGCTACCACGCGTCCATCTTTACCTTCACGAGAGGTGCCGCCCACAGGGATGGCACAGACTCGTCCGTCTTTACCTTCACGAGACGTTCCACCTTTAGGGATGGCGACTACCCTCCCGTCTTTTCCTTCTCTCGAGGTCCCTCCTGGTGGGACGGCGACCACATGTCCATCTTTGCCTTCCCTGGATGTGTAACCGGTCGGGATTTTTATCTTCTTCCCGTCTTTGCCTGTTCTGTATGTTCCGATCATAAATACTCCTGTAATCCCTGTTAGAAGGTCACGCCCTGGAACGTCAGAGACACGACTCTATACCAGCTCGCCAACCAATAGCACTGGCCCAGTCGAACCTATGACTTCAAACTCATCGAGAAAAAGCGCCGGGGCCCCTGGGCCTAACGTGCTCACACGGGGCATGAAACCCGCGGGATCGTGATAGCGGCAGCCGCACCAGCTTACTGAAATTTCAACGTTGAAATTGAAAGGATCTTGAAGAGAAAAGGGCATCCTTACTGGATCTGTAACGGTCATGGGTTTCGTTCAGGATAGTGAACGATTGGCCCGGTCAACTCGGTCAACCAGTCAACTAACTTTGGAGCCCAGCCACTAACGAGATCCGGCGGGTTCTATGCCCCGTGTCTATCCGAAATGCCCAGGGTCCCCAGCGGCTTTCCGATTCATAGGGCAAATGCACTGGTGAACAGCAGTTCACCCGGTTCACCTGTTCACTAAGCTGGGCACCTTTCCGCTGCCACGATCACGCGGGTTTCCTACCCCGTATCTTCAAGAATGCGCCAGGGTCCTCACTATCGAACCAAAGCCAAGAGCTTGATCGACCTCGCTTCGCTGGAGGGGCAATACTAATGGGGCTAGGGGGATACCCTAATAAACCGTGTTACGAGTGTTACGGGTGTTACGCTTTTATTTAAGTGTATGATTTTAAAGGACTTATATTGTGTTATACAGCTTCGACTCGTTTGCCGATATACGTGTTACATCGCAAATAGGTGTTACACCATGATGCTCTGGAGCAGCGGCTTGTGATGATTGAGGCAGGAGGTCATCGACCTAGGGGCTTTTGCCTATAAGGGCAGCTACCGACCATTAACAGACAAATATCAAGCGAGTATAGCGAGCTCGACAGTGATACTGTTTTTATATACAGTTAGGCTGTCAGTTTCTCTCAGTTGGTTCGGTCGACCGCTATAGGATGCAGGCGGCAGACCAATGATCATTTGCAGGTCAACCCTGACTCTCGTAATCTCACATTGACATTACTGAAATGGAAGTCGACTTGTGATCACGCTGAAAACCGCCATCATCCACAGTTTCAAAAAGATTGCTCATACAGGTCTCGTTTCTGACGTGGTGAAAAAGGACGTTGTCCTCGACACACAAAACCCAGCTTTAGAGTCCCTGGTCGAAGGCATCAACGGTCTGATTGGTAAAGAAGGAAACAGTGTGGTCTACGGACAATTCGCTGACGACGGTCGCCAAGGTCCGTTTCCCGATCGGTTTAGTGCTTACGCGAATGTCTGTGGTGATGAGGCTGCATTTATCGCGTTAACCCACTTAGCAATGGATCAGCTTGTCCAGCAGGCGAGGGACCAAACCTTGGCCACTGGGGGCCACATTCTCTGCGCGCAATACACCTCCGGTGCGTCTGACTTCTTTCTGGTCGCTAGCATCAAACAGCGTGGCGGCATCCAGCTCGATGAAAACTACGTGCCCAAAGCCATTCAGGAAGTGGACCTGAAAACTGTTCAGCAGGCAGCCAGGATCAACTTTGTGAAATTCGCGTCGGTTACTGCCGCAGCCGTAGGTGTTACTGCAGACAATACGGTTGTAGATGCTGAGGACGTAGAAGAGGTTGATTCTACCTATCTGTGCTTTATCAGCCGCGGTCGGGACAGCCAGGCTTCTGACTATTTCATCTCCGCTTTGGGATGCGCCAAAGGAGTGGCATCCGGCCGGGCAACCAAAAATGCCATTGATTACGTTGGCCGTTTCTTCCGTAATAATAAAGAGCTCAAGCCCTTTGCTTACAAGGCGAAAGAGGCGGTTGTACGATATTTGCAAGATCGACTGGTGGATGGAAAGCCCGCTCGGTTAGATGCGATCTGCCATGCGGCAATTCAGCACGTTCCGCCTGATCTGGTCGATGAAATTGCAGGACTGAAGGACTATCTCAACGATGAAAAACATCGCGTCCCTGAGGACTTTACTGTCAATGCCAAATCGCTGAAGGAGAAGACCAGGATCAAAGGCGAAGCTGCAAGCTGGTCGCTTCAATTCGAACGTGGTGCCTTGGGGAAGGAGGCAACGTCCGATGTTTATTACGATGAGAGTCGCAAGAAGCTGACCCTTTCAAACATGAACCAGGAACTGGTCGATTTGATTGAAAAAGAGCTGCAGGCCAGGGTTGGGTAAGCCATGTTTTTCAATGTCGTGGCCCTGTATAGGGCAATGGGAGCGCCAGCCATCGAAGGCGGTGTGGTCTCCTATGAAGGATTGCTCACTACTGACATCGCTGCCGCGCTGCAGGCGTGCAAGGATCTGCAGCCCGAATTCGGGAAAATCCAGCATCATGAAATAGTTGAAGGTGGTGCCGTAGAGATCGAGTTACGCCTACCTACGAATGAATCGGGCCGATTTTACGCAAACGTTAGCGACTTGGCCCGGAACGGGTCACTGGGCAAAGGGCAGTTTCCGCAGAACGTGTACGTCGTTGACTTGGGTTGGGCAGATTTCGACGCTAGCGAACCAACACAAATTAAAAAGCTCAGACGAGTTTGTAGGTTAATCGAGCTTCTGGCGTTGTTGGCAATCGGTGTGGACAAGGACAGTAGCCCAGATACATATAATTTGTTCTTCGCTTTGCCTCCCGACGGCGCAAAACCACCCAGGACGTTTCTTCTGCCGACGCAGGTTGATGAACATGTTCTTGGCCATGAACTCAGGCATGTCAGTTTGCTTGAGGAGATTCTCAACCGAAAAAATGAGAACAAGGCTCATCTCTCAGAACGCAAACTGATGATCCGTATGGCGATTGCAAATGTAATTGAGAAGTTTGAAAACGAGCCAAATCACTTCCTCGTAGTGGTTCGCGAATGGAATGAGGTCCTCACTACCTACCGCGCTAATTTACAAACTTACGTCTACAGCTTTTCTTTCGAGAAGGCTCGGCGCGAATTGGCACAGGCGGAAATCGACTATGGGACCAAGCTCAGCGGCGTATTGGGTGACATTGCTGGCAAAATGCTTGCACTCCCGGTGTCTTTTGCTGGATGGGTTGTCCTGAACAACAGTACTTCCGCTTTTGAAGGGTTCGTTCTAGTACTAGGCTTGATTGTTGTTTCGCTGGTCTTACTCGCCATCTTGCACAATCAAATACTTCAGACAGACCGCTTGTTACATAGCTTCAATGTTGTTTTCGACGATTTTAGAGGCAAAATAAAAACCTATCCCCCGAAGCTTCAGGTCCTGCTCAGAATTACAATTGAGCAAGTCGAAAAACAGGGGCTTTCATTGCGGCGTACATTTCAGCTATTGCAGGTACTGGCGTTATTACCTGCAGCCGGGGCCATGCTGGTGGCTCTCGTAAAATATTGGAACTCATTCCTATGGGTTGTTGTTACTGCCATATCGGTAATTGCCGCTGGTCCTACTATTGACCCGATTTTTCTAAGCCCTTAGACAGAGGATATCGCATACAAATGCTAAAGAAATGCGATGTTTGCTTCTGACCGATTTTAGCCCTTCGTTAGATTCAGCAGTCGGACAAAAAGTCAATAAAATGCGTCTGCGAAATGAAGATTTATTCGGATCGCAAACGAGGCATGTCTAACTCGCGAAAATTGTTATTATGCTTTAGTTAAAAACTAATTCCAAATCTCCACTGCAAGCTTCCTTTGCAGGATAGATTCATAATCAGAGTATTGCAGAGGTAAACCTGTGTCTGAAACTACAGATATCGTTAGTGCAGCTGGTAGTGCAATCTCGGCATTTGCGGCCTGCGTAGCTGCGGTCGGGGTTTGGTACGCTCGACACCAGCTAAAGACCAGTCGTGAGATCGCGCAACTTCAATTTGAGGACGCATTGGGGAAGGAATATCGCGAATTGGCTGGAGAGCTGTCGAAAAAGGCTTTAATGGGCGATCGCTTAAACGACGATGAATACGAAGAAGCCTTCGACGAACTGTACCGATATGTAGACCTGACCAACGAGCAAATCTCGCTTCGATCACGTGGACGCATTACTTCGAGTGTTTGGGGAAGTTGGTCAGAGGGAATTGAGGCGAATTTAAATCTACCGGCATTTTCGCAGGCGTGGACAGAGATTAAGGCTAGGTCCAAAGGATTCGAAGAGCTTCGTCGCCTGGAGCGAGAAAATTTCAAGAGTGACCCAAAATATTGGCGCTGAGCTTAAGTCTAATCTTGCAGGTCAAGCCGAGTGTGTTCATCTTAGTTATTTATTGGCCACTGCATCCGTATGTGATGGGGCGGGTTAGCGTCGTCGTCTTACTGAAGAAGGTAAAAGTATCATTGCGCGCTCGCCCTATTATTCTGGGGTTTCAGAGTTTCTGACTTTGTGGATCATGTTTAGCAGGCCATTTCTACTATTTTTCCCTGCTGTGGCATTCTCATACTCGTCTTGAGTCATTCCATATATGCCGACCTCATAAGACTTTCCTGTAGGCATCCAAACAAAGTTATCGTCATCGTCTAGACGCTCAGCTGATTTGACTACTTCAAACTCCATCATGCCAAATCTTCTAAGCTTTCCTATCTTTACTATCAAGCATGAAACATTGTGAAAGCACTGATCCGACTCAATGGCCTTCACCGCTAAATTGAATCCTCCCCGATCCTTCACGCTTGGAAACACTATCGCCCCTACGTTGACTTTTGAATAAATTGCTTGGCTGAGAGCACGACTGAAGCGATAACCAGAGCTAGAAGCATTAGGATCTGCAAGCACGTGAGCGAAAAATTTGTCGATGTAGATTTTCATCAACGCCTGTTCGGGAGGCATCGAATTAATAAACTTTGAAATCGTCATCTCAGGGTCTTGACCAGAAAAGTGCATGTAGCCATTTTTCTGAACGTTTGAGTACTCCCCAATTACCGCCAAACGAATAGGTGATTCATTTAAAATCCTGAAACCGGCCAGCTGAATGAGTTGGCCTTCTTTCGCTTCTATTTCAGCTAACGCTGTTTCTTTTCTTGCTGCAATGTAAAGGCAAGGTACTCCTCGATCGTTAAACCTACCAAGTCTTGCGAATTCAGCCGGCGGGTAGCCCATCTCAGAAAGATTCGAAAATGGTTCGCTTTCAATCGCTCGGGCACGCCAAAAAATACTTCCCCTGCCATACATAAGTGAGAGAATTTTATAATGCTCGAAGAGAGGAGCGATTATATGGATAAAGTCTGCCTCGGAACTGCTTTTAAGCGCTTTATCAAAAATGTACTCGCAATCGTCGAGGTTCATAATTTTTAAGCCTAACATTTGAGGTCAGGTTGTAGCTCGTTAGAGCCTAGATGCCTGATTTTAATGGGCGCACTTCAATACACTAAAAGAGGCCCCGAAAATATCGTTTGCAGGATAGCACCTCCCCACCCAATCTGCTGCCAATGGCGGCTGTTGGCCGATTGCTGCCCGTCACGAACGGCAGAAATCGGCCAGAAGCGGACATTCGCAAGCGACCGCTAACGCGTAGGACGGTCGGCTTGGAGATCTCTACTTTACAAGGTGCGGCTCCTGTTTCTGCCTAAAATGGCTTCGAAGAGCTACGCGAGCCGCCGAATGCTGCGTAAAGTTAGCTTGCGTCTCCCACAGCAAGGCCAAGGCTCAACCCGTTTTGAGTGATTTTACCAATACGTCGACGAGCTGAATCCAAAGCATCACGTACTCTCCTTCTAATTATATGCTCATCTAAGCCAGCAGAGCTCGCTCTGACAGAATCGGCTATTTGCACTAGCTCGGGTGATATATAACTGACAAGCGCCGGATCTAAGGCTATTGGAAGGCCTGCATTCGAGTCTTTAGATACGCGATTTCTGGTAGGACCGAAAGACAGATAATTTGATAAGAAATCTGCACTCATCACCGGAGAAGGCTGAGGCCTTCCTCCATAATTTGAGTTGACCTTACTACTGATGCTGAATGCCATTTGATCCAAGGTTAGCCACCAACTGGTGTAGCCAAACGCAATATCGCTTTTCTGGCGTCTCCTGGAGATCACGCCAACAAAGTTTTCGGTGTCATGCTCCGCAAGTCGCAGAGCTAACATGTTGTCAGAGTTTGAATTAGTACGCCGTCCCTCATGAATTCTTATCCATTCTTCCTTGACGGCGATTCGATACGCTGCGTCCACGCTTTCAACTTCTTCAGATATATCATCCATTGCAATCTGGAAGAATTCATTTATATAGTCAGCCACGTCATCTTCAGGGCGCGCCGCCCCTCTAAATTTTGAAACCCAAGAGTTGAATGCTGACGGCGCCGCGCCACTAGCAATATAGAATGAAAAAAGATATGGGTAGGAGCCGTTCCAATTGTTTGTGCCAATGTTAAGAGAGCAAGCGATGCTACGATTCATGTGGCGCTCTACTTCTTCAATGACCCCAGAAGTAACTTTTAATTTTAAGCCGGCAGAATGAGCCGCCTTTATCAATTTTTTGAATTGCCAATCTTCCTCATCCAACAACTCTTCGGCGAATAATGGAAGTATTGCAGAGGTGTCTAGCCAAATCTCACCCTCGCTAAATATTTTTTTCACAGCAGCTTGCACATCTGGAGTTTCACGGAGAAACGCCAGCATGGTATAGGAGTCCGCGAGCCCTTTAATGTGATGGTTAATGGAGTCTGATGGGCTTGACAAGACCCTCTCAACGGCAGCAGCGAGCAAATTTAGCAGCGCTTCAGTTCTCAGGGTTTTATCGTAATCGTTGAGCACAATTTTAGTGAATTCGACGAGTCCTTCGAAACCAATTTTATCCATCTGTCCGTTATTAATGGCGTGGACAAAAGATTCCCCCCGATTTAATAGAAACTTTTCTATACTTAACATGCATATATCGCAAAGTGCTAACTCGACGTCTTCAGATGAGATCACGGATGCCGGGATAATTGCGCGCAATATTTTTTTAATTTCTTCTTTAAGCTTTCGATCCTGAATAGCGTTTTCTGCTAGCTTTTCACGTAGTCGCTCATATTCCTCGTATTTCAAACAAAAAGAATCTGCCCCATTTATAGTGTGATGATTTATTACTTTTTTAGTCAGTCTATTTAGAGACTTATTGGTTTCATCAATTACTGTTTTTTGCTCCTGGTTGGCAAGTGTTTCAATGATGGATTTGTGAATCTCTTCTCTTGGCATGAGCTCGTTTGATGATGTATTACGCAAAGCCATTTTAACCAAACCATCAAATGCCAGCTTAGTCAGCCCCTTTTCTCTACTGTCATCCTCCCATTGCATTTCAAGAAAAACCAGTGCCGCACGACTTTCGTTGGGGTTTAGCTTTTGTGGCTTTCTCTCAAGAACCTGGTCCTTCTCAAGTATTGGATCAGCTATATCTCTTGCGAAAGACGCAGCCACCGTCTCTCTGTGATCGTCTCCTTCGTAACGATCTAGAAAATAGTTTTTATCGAAAATATCTAGTCTTAATTTATAATCTTTTCTAAGTATTTTTTTTACTTCGTCTCCCTTGGCGCCTATCTCCTGATTTGTTACATAAATAAGATCAGTAACGTGCGGAAAATTTTTTTTGATCTTTTTTGCTGTACCTTTAATCTTTTGGTCCCAAGCCATTGCAACTGAATACTGAAGCATTACTGTGGTTTCTCCCTCGGGAGAAAAAAGTTCCGCGTCCCTTCCTTCGTCGCCTGAGGGGTGAGCCATTGTCCTTATTGCTGGATACTCGGAGCTTAAAAATGCTGAGGCAAATTGCTCAAATCTCGCCCAGTCCGAAGATTTGGTTTCTTTTAAAGCGAAGTTGAGTCGATTACGGTGCATCATCAAGCTCCTTTTTGTGAGGCAGATTTATATTTATCGGGAATGATGCCTAAAGTTAGTCGAAAAAGCTAAGCAGGTAAGTCCCAAGACCCACCCGATCGAGAAGCGCAAGGGCGGTCTAAATCGACACGTACTTTCGTAGTCCGCAAGCCGGTAGCGGTCGCTTGCCAACGTTCGCCTCTGGCCGAAAGCGGTCATAAGCCCGCAGCCGCTACAGATCCGAAGTCAGAAAAATCGGAAGCCTTGTTTTTAGTGGGAGGATCTAGCGAAGCGGAAGCAGCTTAAGCTTCCGCCTCTTTATCAGTCGCCCTTTCTTTTGAGTTGAAGGTCAATGAAGGCAAGCTCTGCCTTGATTGCACCAATCGTGAGCGTCTCAACTCTAGTGTCAGTGTTTGCCCTTGCGTTGAGCTTTTTCACGCCCGCCATGCCGGCAATTATTCCGTTCAAATGCAGCTTTCGGGTCTTTAGGTAATCCGGCATCTGAGCGCTGTTCTGTGGTGGTTCATTCATATTTAGACCGATGGTTGGCCCGAAGCAGCCGACCCTCGCCGGTTGCTTCGGGGAAGGTTTGAGTTAGGCCGCCAACAGGTCAAGCAGGCTGTGTTGGTGTGAGCGAGCCGCGAGTTCTCGCCAGGTCCAGCTTCCAAAGTGCTCGCCCAGTTCAGGGATATCCAGCTTCATCAGTGCAACCGGGTCACGACTAATCAGGTTGCGTGCGGCCCACAGCTTGCCGCCGGTCTCCAGCAGTGTTTTGGCGGCCTCATTCCACTGTTCTTCCAGCACAGTGTTCGCCAGGTGAGCCGCTTTATTCTCGATCTCGGTGCGTTCCTTTTGTGCCTCTGTGATATGCAGATCAATCGTCACCAGCTCCTGCTCCAGTGCGGAGATGAGCAGTTGTTGGCGGCGGTGATGCTCAGCCGCAGCCGTGAGGTTTTTTGCTGCCTTTTGAGCTTCTGCGTTAGCCGCTTTTTCGCCCTCTACATCGCCCCAGGCGACAGCCTGTGCATAAGCGGTGGCCGCGTCCGTTTCAGCTTGTCGAGCTTTTGCCATGTCTTCCTGATCGCTCTGGCGGACCTGCTGCAACCGGGTCTCGATGCTGCTGCGCTTTTCGTTGAGTTCCATCTCGTCGGCTTTCCAGTTCGCCATATCGCTGAGATATCCCGCAGCCAAGCTCTCACGGTTTGCCAATCTCTCAAGGCGATGAATTTTTTGATTCAGGTTGCTGATCTCCAGATTTCGCGAGTCGATGCGTCTTTTGTGATCGTTGATTTCATCCTGCACGGCTCGTTGACGGCCCTGCTGGATAACCTCCGGGCTTTCCAGCGCCTCTTCGAAGGGAGCCAGGTCACCCTTAATGCTCTCCACTTCGAGGGTCATTTGGTCGCGGCGGTCTTTCAATTCTTGGATAGTGTTCATCTGTATTGTCTCTGGGTACTGCGGTTAATAGGGATGGTTGTCGAATGGCTGGCAAGGCCGGTAATGAGCCGGCGCTATCTCGATCAGCAGGCTCGCCGTCAGGCGGCCTTGGCCTCGCCTTCGTCCGTTCCTGGAACGGTCTTCACCACGTAGCAGCGCTGGGGCCCTAACCCGGGCAGACGGATCAAGCTGTAGGCCTTGCCGTCACTACCCGGCTCAAGCACGCCGCGTTGCAGCAACTCCTTGTTCACCGCACTGATGTTCATGCCTTTGAAGATCTCGGTCCTCCAGGCTTCAGGCAGTACGTAATAGGTGTTGGTGGTGTGCAGGGCGTCGCCCATGCCGTGTTCCAGCGTCTTGCGAAAGCCCAACCAATCAATCGTGCGCGGCCCGTGTTCATCGAGCTTGGCGGCGGCGGATTCCCAGCGGGTAAAGCGGCTTTCTCCAAACCGCTCGATGACCTGGCGCAGCCGCGCCAAGATCGCATCGCCCTCGAAGTTTCCGGCGCCGCCGCGCTCGGCCAGCCAGGCATGCAGACACACCCGAGCGGCGGTCGTGGCTGTGCCATCCGGCCAGCCGGTAACACCAAATGCGGTAGCCAACTCTCCGGCGGCGGCGTGGCCGAAGCGAAGGGCGGCACGCTGCGCCTGACCACTGGCCGAGGCTGGTAGGTTTTGGGTGATGAACTGTTCCACCGTGCGGCGCACATCACTGTCCACCTGAGCATTTCCCCAGGCGCACACAGTGTGTGTAGGAAAGCGGTGAGGGGCGTGCCGTAATATTTGGCTACTCGGGCCTTGAGCGCATCGGAGAGGGCGGCGCCGTCCTCAAAACTATTCAGTACATCGAACATGCCGAGGCCTTTGCTCGCATCCGCGGGCACGGCGAGCATGCGCACCTCCATGCCGGCTTTCAGCTCCTTGTTTGCATCCACCATGTGCTGCGCCAACGTCTTCTCGCCGGTCGAGAGAAACAGCAAGCGCCACTCCTGCACCTGTCGGCCGATCATTCGCCCGGGCCTTGCCGGTGCCATTGCCGAGCATGTAGACCGTCTCGCCGATAATGCGCGGGTCGCACATGCCGATTTCATCCAGCACTAGGAGGCCGTCTGAGTGTGCAGCGGCGATGGACTCCAGGACGTTATCTGTCGAGCGCCACGAACGCACCAGACGCGGCCCGACATAAACCGAGGCAGGGACCTGCAAGTGGGTAGTCTTGCCTCCGGAACTGTCACCGTAGAGATGGAAGCCGCCCGACTCATGCCCGAATAGGTTGAGCAGAGTCCTGCAAACGCCACAGAGACGACAAATGCCAAGCGGTGGTTGCCAGCGCACAGTGCGCCGATTTGCTGTTGATTGCTCCAGAGAGCCCGCCTCGCTGATCGGTGGCAACTGCGCACCGGCTTCATAAAAATGCAGGTGTTCGGCATGTGAACCGATTGCTGTTCGGGCAAAAGGAAGGCGCTATCGTGCCAACCCAAGCGCGTTATCAAACGTGCGCGCTGGACGCTATCGAAGCCGCCGAGATAACTCTGCAGGTCGTTGCGGGCATTGCGCCCCGATCGACTTCCGGCAAGGCGTAAGCCCATGTCGATCAGTGGCCCAATTACGTCCTTGCCGAAGTCACCAGTCATCGTTCGGGCCGGAATGTTCCAGCGTTTTTTGGCGCCGTCCGGGTCGTCGAATTCGACCAACAAACCCCAGTTATGGCCCTTGTCGTCGCGGGTGCGGGCGATGATTTCGAGAGGCGAATACACGGCGCATACACTTAGGCATACACGGCGGGAAGTTGCAGGGGTAGACAGGGACGGATAGCCATAAACAAGAAAGCCCGCACAGGGCGGGCTTCTTGGGGTGTTCCGTAGACTGTCTGAGACAGTCCGAGACTGCTATATGGTGCACCCGGCGGGATTCGAACCCACGACCCCTGCCTTCGGAGGGCAGTACTCTATCCAGCTGAGCTACGGATGCTTGTGCGGGCGACATCATACCCATGTCGACCTTGGGCGTCCATGCCGCTTTTCGCCCGGCCGCTGGTAGGAATACGCGCTGCTGACGCCCTGTGCCGGGCGTCTCGGTGCAATACGGTTGAACTCGCCTGCAACACGCTGATCAGAAAAATGGAGCAAATGCGCCGTTTTCGTTCTTTTTTTCGAACAGACTATTGCCCTGCACCCCCATTGATCCTAGGATTCGTTTGAGATTTCAAACGCTCCTGCCTGGGTGCTGAACCGCACATTTGTCCTTTCGTGCGCCATTTACGTGCTTGCGCCCAGTGAATGATTTCCCTGACGGCAGCCCTCAAGGCGCCTTTCAACAACTCTAATTCGCTCCGCGCGTGCGCGGTGCTGTTAAGGAAAGCCGACATGCAGCTCAAAGACACCCAGTTGTTCCGCCAGCAAGCCTTCATTGATGGCGCTTGGGTCGATGCGGACAACGGTCAAACGATCAAGGTCAACAACCCCGCTACCGGCGAAATCCTCGGTACCGTGCCAAAAATGGGCGCCGCCGAAACCCGTCGCGCCATTGAAGCAGCTGACAAGGCCCTGCCGGCCTGGCGTGCACTCACCGCCAAGGACCGCGCCAACAAGCTGCGCCGCTGGTTCGAGCTGATCATCGAGAACCAGGATGACCTGGCTCGCCTGATGACCCTGGAACAAGGCAAGCCGCTGGCCGAAGCCAAGGGCGAAATCGTTTACGCCGCTTCGTTCATCGAGTGGTTCGCCGAAGAAGCCAAGCGCGTCTACGGTGATGTGATTCCCGGCCACCAGCCGGACAAGCGCCTGATCGTGATCAAGCAACCAATCGGCGTTACCGCTGCCATCACGCCGTGGAACTTCCCGGCCGCGATGATCACCCGTAAAGCCGGCCCGGCCCTGGCTGCCGGTTGCACCATGGTGCTCAAGCCTGCGTCGCAAACCCCATTCTCCGCGTTCGCCCTGGCTGAACTGGCCCAGCGTGCCGGCATTCCGAAAGGCGTGTTCAGCGTGGTCTCCGGCAGCGCCGGCGATATCGGCAGCGAGCTGACCAGCAACCCGATCGTGCGTAAGTTGTCCTTCACCGGCTCCACCGAAATCGGTCGCCAGCTGATGGCCGAATGCGCCAAGGACATCAAGAAGGTTTCCCTGGAACTGGGCGGCAACGCGCCGTTTATCGTGTTCGACGATGCAGACCTGGATAAGGCCGTCGAAGGCGCGATCATTTCCAAGTACCGCAACAACGGCCAGACCTGCGTCTGCGCCAACCGCCTGTACATCCAGGATTCGGTGTACGACGCGTTCGCCGAGAAACTGAAAGTGGCAGTGGCCAAGCTGAAGATCGGCAACGGTCTGGAAGAAGGTACCACCACCGGCCCGCTGATCGACGAGAAGGCCGTGGCCAAGGTTCAGGAGCACATCGCTGATGCCCTGAGCAAAGGCGCGACCCTGTTGGCTGGCGGCAAGGTGATGGAAGGCAACTTCTTCGAGCCGACCATCCTGGTCAACGTGCCGAAAGATGCTGCCGTGGCCAAGGAAGAAACCTTCGGCCCACTGGCGCCGCTGTTCCGCTTCAAAGACGAAGCCGAAGTGATCGCGATGTCCAACGACACCGAGTTCGGCCTGGCTTCCTACTTTTATGCCCGCGACCTGGGGCGTGTGTTCCGTGTGGCTGAAGCCCTGGAATACGGCATGGTCGGCGTCAACACCGGGTTGATCTCCAACGAAGTGGCGCCGTTCGGCGGCATCAAGGCTTCGGGCCTGGGCCGTGAAGGCTCCAAGTACGGGATCGAGGATTACCTGGAAATCAAATACCTCTGCCTGGGCATCTAAGCCCGGCAAGGCATTGTTGCAAACGCAAAGGGCACGAGAGCGCTGTCCCTTTGCGTGTTTCACCCGTTATTCGTAGTGGCCGGGAAAGCTGTGGCAGTCGATCATCGCATGCTGCCGTAGTTGCCTCCCCGCCACGTATTCCTTGGACCACGCCACCCGATGAGTGGCGAATGAGGACTTTATGAGCAAGACCAACGCATCCCTGATGAAACGCCGCGAAGCCGCTGTACCACGCGGTGTTGGCCAGATTCACCCGATCTTCGCCGAGTCGGCGAAGAACGCCACCGTGACCGACGTTGAAGGTCGCGAGTTCATCGACTTCGCCGGCGGTATCGCCGTGCTGAACACCGGCCACGTGCACCCAAAAATCATCGCCGCCGTGACCGAACAGCTGAACAAGCTGACTCACACCTGCTTCCAGGTACTGGCTTACGAGCCGTACGTTGAGCTGTGCGAAAAAGTTAACGCCAAGGTGCCGGGTGATTTCGCCAAGAAAACCCTGCTGGTCACCACCGGTTCCGAAGCGGTAGAGAACGCCGTGAAGATCGCCCGCGCCGCCACTGGCCGTGCCGGCGTGATCGCGTTCACCGGCGCCTACCACGGTCGCACCATGATGACCCTGGGCCTCACCGGCAAAGTCGTGCCGTACTCGGCCGGCATGGGCCTGATGCCAGGCGGCGTGTTCCGCGCGCTGTTCCCGAACGAACTGCACGGTGTGAGCGATGACGACTCCATCGCCAGCATCGAACGCATCTTCAAGAACGATGCCGAGCCGCGTGATATCGCTGCCATCATCATCGAGCCGGTGCAGGGCGAAGGCGGTTTCTACGTCGCGCCTAAATCCTTCATGAAGCGCCTGCGCGAACTGTGCGACAAGCACGGCATCCTGCTGATCGCCGACGAAGTGCAAACCGGTGCCGGCCGTACCGGTACTTTCTTCGCCATGGAACAGATGGGCGTTGCCGCCGACCTGACCACCTTCGCCAAATCCATCGCAGGCGGCTTCCCGCTGGCCGGTGTATGCGGCAAGGCTGAATACA
Organism: Pseudomonas sp. D8002; assembly: GCF_013385695.1. Classification (NCBI taxonomy): domain Bacteria; kingdom Pseudomonadati; phylum Pseudomonadota; class Gammaproteobacteria; order Pseudomonadales; family Pseudomonadaceae; genus Pseudomonas; species Pseudomonas sp. D8002. The sequence goes on along the minus strand of NZ_JACAPM010000047.1, from coordinate 23,955 downwards.
TGGACGCCATTGCGCCAGGTGGCCTGGGCGGCACTTACGCTGGCAGCCCGATCGCTTGCGCCGCGGCCCTGGCCGTGATGGAAGTGTTCGAAGAAGAGCACCTGCTGGACCGCTGCAAGGCTGTGGGCGAGCGCCTGGTGACCGGTCTGAAAGCTATCCAGGCCAAGTACCCGGTGATCGGCGAAGTGCGTGCCCTGGGCGCGATGATTGCGGTCGAGCTGTTCGAAAATGGCGACAGCCACAAGCCGAACGCCGCTGCTGTCGCTTCCGTGGTGGCCAAGGCGCGTGACAAGGGCTTGATCCTGCTGTCCTGCGGCACCTACGGCAACGTGTTGCGCGTGCTGGTTCCGCTGACTTCGCCGGACGAGCAGTTGGACAAAGGCCTGGCGATCATCGAAGAGTGCTTCTCCGAGCTGTGATCAAAAGTTGACCTGATCGACAAAAAACCCGCTTAGGCGGGTTTTTTTGTGCCCGATGAACGGTATTCAGCCGTTGTTCATTGTACGCAGGCGGCTCCTTTGTCTAAGGTGCTGGTATTGCCGATGGAGCGTGCTGGATGACTGCTGTTGATTTACCGGCTGTACCCCGTGTGTTGATTGCCGAGGCCGACCCTTGGTCCCGAGATCTGCTCAAGCAGGTGTTGCTGAATGTGCGCTGTGACGCACGGCTGGATGTGTGTGCCGATGGCCAGCGGGCCACCGAGTTGCTGCGTGACAAACCCTATGACCTGATCATTGCCGATTGGGAGCTGCCCGGCGTCGATGGCCTGAGCCTGCTGCGCAGCGTGCGCCTGCAACGGCGTACGCCGCTGTTGCCGTTTATCCTGCTGAGTACCCGCAACGACAGCGCCAGTGTGCGCGAAGCCTTGCCCCTGGCACCGACCGCGTACCTGACCAAACCCCTGAACATGGAAAGCCTGACCCAGCGCCTGCAGGACTTGCTGCTGAACGAAGGTGAGACGGTGTATTGCGAAGTCCCGGCCCTGGCGCCGGGCATGACCTTGCCGGTGTTTCTGGAGCGCCGCCGGGAAGCCTCCGACGGCGCGCCGCTGCGGGTCGACGTGCAGGCTGCGGTGCAACATAGCCTGGAGCCGGAGGGCCTGGACCTCAAGCGCCTGGAAGAGCAGGTGCGCATGGACCCGCAGATTACTGCCGTGTTGATCGCCGCCGCCAACAGCGCCGGCCATCACGGTTCGCCGGTACAGACCCTGGGCATGGCCCTGCACAAGCTGGCGGCGGGGCAGAGCATGAACCTGATCCTGGGGCTCGCCCTCAAGCACAACGTGGTACTGAGCGACCCGAGCCTTGTGGATTACGCCGAGCGTCATTGGCAGCTGTCCCAGCGTACCGCCGACTACGCCCGCAGCCTGGCGCGCATGCTCGACCTGGATCACGAGCGCTGCTACAGCGCCGGGATCCTCCATCGCCTTGGCGACCTGGCCTTGCTGCGGTGCCTGCAAGACTGGCTGCTGGGCGGTGGCGAACTGGATGATGAAGCGATTGGCGAGTCCCTCTACACCTTCGGCGCGGCCTATGGTTCGGCACTGCGCACACGCTGGCGCCTGCCGCTGGAGTTGCGCCAGTTGATCGCGGCGATTTATTCGCTGGAGGGCGGGGTGTATTCCCGCGAAGCGCTGGTGATGAACCTGGCGGCGCAACTGGCGCGGCTGACCGAGCATGAAGGCGTCGAGGCATTGGCGAAAGGCAAGACGGCACGCTTGCTCAAGGTGGGTTTGCCGGAATTGACGCGTATGCGCAAAACCTAGCAGGCGATGCGTGCCAGTGTGGGAGCTGGCTTGCCTGCGATAGCATCATCCCGGTACAACCAACACGCCGAGGTGCCTGCATCGCGGGCAAGCCCGGCTCCCACAGGTCATCGTGTGGCGTCAGCCGGGGAGCACGCGGTTTTTGCCCTGGCGCTTGGCCTCGTACATGGCCGCGTCAGCGCGGGCAAACAGGCTGTCCACATTGGCGTCCTCGGCGGTCAGGCTGGCCAGGCCCTGGCTGACGGTGACCGCGAAGCTCTCACCGTCGTGGCTGAAACTCAGCTGCGCAATCTCGTGCCCCAGGCGTTCGGCCACCTGCATTGCCATCTCCGGGGCACAACCGGGCAGTATGGCGGCGAATTCTTCGCCGCCAATGCGCCCGAACAGGTCGCCACGGCGCAGAACTCCCCGACCGCTCTCGGCGATACGCTGCAACACCTGATCGCCTTCCAGGTGGCCGTAGGTGTCGTTCACCACCTTGAAGTCATCGATGTCCAGCAACAGGAACGCCAGGGGCGTGCCTTGCAGGCAGGCGCGTTCAAACTCGTGGTGGGCGCACTCGAAGAAATGCCGGCGGTTGCTGCTGCGGGTCAGCACATCGGTGGTGGCCAGGCGGTGCAGCTCGAGTTCCAGCTGCTTCTTTTCGGTGATGTCTTCGGCTATGCCTACCACGATCACCGGCTGGCCGGGCTCGGCCTGCTGGTTGATGTAACACTTGTCGCTGAGCCAGCGGATCTGCCCGTCGGCGGTGATGATGCGGTACTCGCGGTCTTCCACGGCGCCGCTGTGCAGCACCTGGGCCAGGCTGTGCTCGGCGTAGTCGAGGTCTTCGGGGTGGATGCTGTTGCGCCATTCCCGATAGTCGGTCAACAACATGCCCGCCGTACGTCCGAAAACCCGCTCATAGGCCGGGCTGACGTACAGCACGCGGCGAGTGTCCCACTCGATTGCCCAGAGCACGGCATTCACACTGACCAACAGCGAACTCAGCAGTTGCTCGCGTTCACTCAGCCGTTCCACTTCGCCCTGGGCATGCATCAGGGCCAGCAACGTAGCGGCGGCTGCCGGTCGTGGGTGTTCGAGGACGGGGGTGTCGGTGAAGGTCTTTTCGTGGACCATCGGCACAACTCTCTCTGGGCAGGCCGCGGGGTTGGGCAGCGGTCACAACAAGGGCCGCCGGGATGGCGAAGTGTTGATTGAGAGGGGGAATTTGCTGCGAAGTTCCGTTATCAGCGCCGATTAGAGGCGACCAAGAAATGGCGCCAGAAACATGTAGGAGCGAGTTTGTTGGGGGGAGGGGCTTGCTGTGGGGAAGGAGCTGCTATGGGGAAGGAGCTGCTATGGGGAGGGAGCTTGTTGTGGCGAGGGAGCTTGCTCCCGCTGGGCTGCGTAGCGGCCCCAAAATCTTGGGAGCGCTGCGCACTCCAGCGGGAGCAAGCTCCCTCGCCACAGGAGCTCCCTTGCTACAGCGAGCTTCCTTGCCGCAGCGAGCCCACTCCCCACAGCAAGCTCCCTTGCCACAAAAAATCGGCTCGCTACAGCCGTATCAGGCCGCGGCAGGCCGCAGCGAATAGGTCTTCAGCTGATGGGCAAAGTCCCGCAGGGATTGAATCCCGCTGGCCTCGGCCTCGTGCACCCATTCCTTGATCGCCGCCAGCATGTCGTGGCCGTTGGTGCTGGTTTTCAGCCAGATCTGTTGCAGCGCCAGGCGCTTCTCGTAGATCACTTTCAAGGCCTGGCTGTGTTCCAGCATGCTCTGGATGCGCACATGGTGGCGGTCATCCAGCAGGCTGGTCTCCCGCGACAGCAGGCGCTTGGCGCGATGGAATTGGTGGCGCACCGAGTGATCGACCTTTTCCAGTTCCTGCTTGACCAGCGGGCCAATCACCAACTTGCGGTACTGGGCCATGATCTGGAAGCGGTTGTTGAGGATCGCCATCGCGGTGTCCATGTCCAGGCTGCCCTTGCCTTCGACCCGGTGGGCGATCGGCGCGACCCGTTGCACCTTGGCCAGGCGCAGGAAGCTGAACACTTTGATCCAGGCCCAGCCCAGGTCGAACTCCCACTTCTTCACCGACAGCTTGGCGGAGTTGGGGTAGGTATGGTGGTTGTTATGCAGCTCTTCGCCACCCACGATGATGCCCCAGGGAATCAGGTTGGTGGCCGCATCGCGGCATTCGAAGTTGCGGTAGCCGATGGCATGACCCAGGCCGTTGATTACGCCGGCAGCCCAGAACGGGATCCACATCATCTGGATGGCCCAGATGGTGATGCCGATGGTGCCGAACAGCAGCAGGTCGATCACGCCCATGATCGCCACGCCCAGCAGCGGGTACGGGGTGTAGAGCTTGCGCTCGATCCAGTCTTCCGGGCAGTTCTTGCCGTAGATGCGCAGGGTCTCGGGGTTCTCGGCTTCGGCGCGATACAGCTCGGCGCCTTTGCGCAGCACGGTGGACAGGCCCTTGATCACCGGGCTGTGGGGATCGTCGACGGTTTCGCACTTGGCGTGGTGTTTGCGGTGGATAGCGGTCCACTCGCGGGTGTTCTGCGCCGTGGTGAGCCACAGCCAGAAGCGGAAGAAGTGTTTCAGGCCAGCATTGAGCTCCAGGGAGCGGTGGGCTGAATAGCGGTGCAGATAGACCGTGACCCCGACAATGGTCACGTGGGTCATCAACAGAGTGACTGCCACCAGTTGCCAGGCCGACAAGTCAAGAAAACCGTTGTACCACATAGGCTGTATGGCCCTCAGATAAAGAAAAAACCAGCTTGCGCATTATCACTAAGCCTACAGATAAAACCAGCCGCCCTTTCAGATAGGAGTGACTGGATGTTTCTTATTCTATAATCCGTAACCTTTGTAGGGCGAATCTGGTTTTTTAGTAAGGATTACTGAACATATGCTGTTTTCATACCGAGGTGCCCTGCGTGCCGGGCTGATGTACCTGCTGGTTTCGATTGTGTGGATTCAGCTCAGCCATCAGGTATTGATCAACTTTATCGATGAACCCGTGGAGCTGGGCCGCTGGCTTCAGATACGCGGTTACCTGTGGGTCAGCCTCAGTGCCCTGGCGATCTACCTGCTCTGCGCACACTTTGCCCGGGCCAACCTGATCCAGCAGCCACTGAAGGAAAACCGCGAGCGCCTGCGCCAGGCCGCCGCCGTGTTCGATTGCACCCGCGAAGGGGTGCTGGTCACCGATGCTCTGGGGCTGATTGTTCACGTCAACCGGGCCTTTATCGAAATCACCGGCTACCAGTGCGAAGACGTGCTGGGGCACCAGCCGAGCCTGTTCAAGTCCGGGCGCCACTCGGCCAGTTTCTACCAGGCGATGTTCGAGACGCTGGAACGTGACGGTGAATGGAGCGGTGAAATCTGGAACCGCCGTAAAAGCGGCGAAATCTACCCACAGTGGCAGACCATCCGGGTGATCCGTGATGAGCAGGGCCATATCAGCCACTACGTCGCGGTGTTCTCCGATATCAGCGCCATCAAGCACTCCGAGAGCGAGTTGGCGCACCTGGCCCATCACGACCCGCTGACCGACCTGCCCAACCGCCTGCTGTTCACCGATCGTGCCGAACAGGCCCTGGCCTCCGCGCAGATCCATAAACGTGGCTGCGCCTTGCTGCTGCTCGACCTCGACCATTTCAAGATCATCAACGACAGCCTCGGCCATAACGTCGGCGACCAGTTGCTCAAGGCCGTCGGCGAGCGCCTGCAAGGCCTGTTCGGCCCCGGCGTGACCCTGGCGCGCCTGGGCGGCGACGAGTTCGCGGTGCTGGCGGAAAGTTGTCCACAGGTGGGCCAGGCCGCCGCCCTGGCGCAACGTATTCTCGACGCGATGAAAGAACCGGTCATCTTCGACGGCCATCAACTGTTTATCAGCGTGAGCATCGGGATCAGCCTGTTCCCCAGCGACGCGCTGAGCGCCGAGCAACTGCTGCGCAACGCCGACTCCGCGTTGTTCAAGGCCAAGAGCGCCGGCCGCGAAGGCTACGCCTTGTACACCGAAGAGCTTACCGCCCACGCCCAGCACCGCGTGGAAATGGCCGGTGAACTGCGCCGCGCCCTGGATCAGCAGGAGCTGCGGGTTTACTACCAGCCAGTGCACGACCTGCAAGACAGCCGAATGATCGGCGTCGAAGCCCTGGTGCGCTGGCAGCACCCGGAGCGCGGGCTGGTGCCGCCGGGGGAATTCATCCCGATTGCCGAGCGCACCGGGCTGATTGCCGACATCGACGCCTGGGTCATGGACCAGGCCTGCCGCCAGATGTGCCAATGGCTGGCAGACGGCGCACCGCTGACGTTTCTCGCGGTGAATGTGTCCAGCCGCCTGTTTGCCCGGCGTGAGCTGTATGAGCAAGTGGCCAAGGTGCTGCACGACACGGGGCTGGATCCGGCGCTTTTAGAGCTGGAAGTCACCGAAAGCGCGGTGATGGAAGACCCGGAAGTCGCCCTTGAGCAAATGCATCGCCTGCGTGAGCTCGGCTTGCGCCTGGCCATCGACGACTTTGGCACCGGTTATTCATCGCTGCTGCGGCTCAAGCGCTTGCCGGTGCAGAAGCTCAAGATCGACCAGGGTTTTGTCGCCGGGTTGCCGTGGGATGAGGACGATGCGGCGATCGTGCGGGTAGTGATCGCGTTGGCGCAGAGCATGGGCATGCAGGTGCATGCCGAAGGTATCGAGCAGGTTGAGCAGGCGCGGTTTCTATTGGAACAGCGCTGTGACCTGGGCCAGGGGTACTGGTTTGGTCGGCCGATGCCGGCCAGTGAGCTGGATTGGGCGAGGGCGCCGACAATTCGTTAACCACCGCCTGTCCTGATTTCAAACAGGGCCAAAATGTGGGAGCGGGCTTGCTCGCGAAGGCGGTGTGGCAGTCAGCAAATCTGTCACTGACCCACCGCCTTCGCGAGCAAGCCCGCTCCCACATTTGGATCTCCACACGGCTTTATTTCATGGGTCGTCCCGCCAAACCCCTCGCAACCCCACGTCCCATCAGAAAATTCTTTCTGGTTATATAAACATTCTTAAATAGTATTTTTAAGAATATCCGCGCTTATCTACTATCGCCCTCACGCCGCAAGCAGTGCCGCCACTGCGAGGCACTTCTCATTTCAGGAGCACGACCATGAGCGCATCTCTACGTAGCGTTGACGGCCAGGACGAAGCAGCCATTTTGCGCGAGATCCAGAGCGCCCTGCGCGATCTGCGGTTTGGCGCGGTGGAAATCACTGTGCACAACGCCCAGGTAGTACAAATCGAACGCAAAGAGAAATTCCGTTTGCAGAACCCGGGCAACAAACCGAGCTGAGCAACACCGGCGATTCGATTGCAAGACCCGCAACTATAAGAAAAAAGCCAACACCCAAGAATTTCAGGAGCCTTCTATGTCGTCGATTCGCCGTTATGCCCTGGCAGCACTGGCCAGTGCCGTGTTTGCCGGTTCCGCTGTTGCCAAGGATTACGAACTGCTCAACGTGTCTTACGACCCCACCCGCGAGCTCTACCAGGACTACAACGCTGAATTCACCAGCTTCTGGAAGCAGTCGCACCCGGGTGACAACGTCAAGATCCAGCAATCCCACGGTGGTTCGGGCAAGCAGGGCCGCGCGGTAATCGACGGCCTGCGCGCCGACGTCGTGACCCTGGCCCTGGCCGGCGACATCGACGAAATCGCAAAACTGGGCAAGACCCTGCCGGAAAACTGGCAAACCCGCCTGCCGGACGCCAGCACCCCGTACACCTCGACCATCGTGTTCCTGGTGCGCAAGGGCAACCCTAAAGGCATCAAGGATTGGGGCGACCTGATCAAGAAAGACGTGTCGGTGATCACCCCGAACCCGAAAACCTCCGGCGGCGCCCGCTGGAACTTCCTAGCCGCCTGGGCCTACGGCCTGAAAGCCGGTGGCAGCGAAGCCAAGGCCCAGGAATACGTGAAAGAGCTGTTCAAGCACGTGCCGATCCTCGACACCGGCGCGCGCGGTTCGACCATCACTTTCGTCAACAACGGTCAGGGTGACGTGTTGCTGGCCTGGGAAAACGAAGCCTTCCTGGCCCTGAAGGAAGACGGCGGCGCCGACAAGTTCGACATCGTTGTACCTTCGCTGTCGATCCTCGCCGAGCCGCCAGTGGCCGTGGTCGACAAGAACGCCGAGAAAAAGGGCAATACCGAGATCGCCACCGAGTACCTCAAGCACCTGTACAGCCCGGCTGGCCAGGAGATTGCGGCGAAGAACTTCTACCGCCCACGCGATGAGAAAGTCGCCGCCAAATACGCCCAGCAGTTCCCGAAACTGGACCTGGTGACTATCGACAAAGACTTCGGCGGCTGGAAAACTGCCCAACCGAAATTCTTCAATGACGGTGGCGTGTTCGACCAGATCTACTCGGCGCAGTAAGCAAAATCAAACTGTAGGAGCCAGCTTTCTGTGGGAGCCGGGCTTGCCCGCGATAGCATCACCTCGGTGTAACTGATACACCGAGGTGCCGGCATCGCAGGCAAGCCAGCTCCCACAGAAGCTCGCTCCTACAGTGGTATCTACCCGCTAACCAAGGACTCTTATGTCGCGTCGTATCTCCCCCGTCATACCCGGCTTCGGGCTGACGCTGGGCTACACCGTGGTGTACCTCAGCCTGATCGTACTCATCCCCCTTGCGGCGATGTTTGTACATGCCGCTCAACTCACCTGGGATCAGTTCTGGAACATCATCTCCGCACCGCGTGTGCTGGCGGCGTTGAAACTGAGCTTCGGCACTGCGTTGTATGCCGCGATCATCAACGGCGTGATCGGTACCCTGCTGGCATGGGTACTGGTGCGCTACACCTTCCCCGGGCGCAAGATCATCGATGCGATGATCGACTTGCCGTTCGCCCTGCCCACCGCCGTCGCCGGTATTGCACTCACCGCGCTGTACACGCCCACTGGCCTGGTAGGCCAGTTCGCCGCCGACCTGGGCTTCAAGATCGCCTACACCCCCCTGGGCATCACCCTCGCGCTGACCTTCGTCACGCTGCCATTCGTGGTGCGTACCGTGCAGCCGGTGTTGGCCGATATCCCCCGGGAAATCGAAGAAGCCGCCGCCTGTCTCGGCGCCAAGCCCCTGCAAGTGTTCCGCTACATCCTGGTACCGGCGCTGCTGCCTGCCTGGTTGACCGGCTTCGCCTTGGCGTTTGCACGAGGTGTCGGTGAGTACGGTTCGGTGATCTTCATCGCTGGCAACATGCCGATGAAAACCGAGATCCTGCCGTTGCTGATCATGGTCAAGCTCGACCAATACGACTACCACGGCGCCACGTCCATCGGTGTGCTGATGCTGGTGGTTTCCTTTGTCCTGCTGCTGCTGATCAACTTGCTGCAGCGGCGCATCGAACACCCATAAGGAGGCGCGGAACATGTCCCAATCGTCTATTTCCGCCGCGTCCTCGGCCAACGCTGCCCGTCGTGGCAGTGCGGTGTCCCGACGCATCCTGATCAGCCTTGGCTGGCTGGTGTTCTTCCTGTTTTTGTTGCTGCCGCTGTTTATCGTGGTGTCCCAGGGCCTGAAGAATGGCCTGGGTGCGTTCTTCACCGCGATCCTTGAGCCGGACGCGCTGTCGGCGCTGAAACTCACGGTGATCGCCGTGGTGATTTCGGTACCGCTCAACGTCGTGTTCGGCGTCAGCGCCGCCTGGTGCGTGAGCAAGTACTCGTTCCGTGGCAAAAGTATCCTGGTGACCCTGATCGACCTGCCGTTCTCGGTATCGCCGGTGATCGCCGGCCTGGTCTACGTGTTGATGTTCGGCGCCCAGGGCTTCTTTGGCCCGTGGCTGCAAGACCATGACATCCAGATCGTGTTCGCCTTGCCGGGCATCGTGCTGGCGACCATCTTCGTCACCGTGCCGTTCGTGGCGCGTGAGCTGATCCCGCTGATGCAGGAGCAGGGCACCCAGGAAGAAGAGGCCGCGCGCCTGCTGGGCGCCAATGGTTGGCAGATGTTCTGGCATGTCACCGTGCCGAACATCAAGTGGGGCCTGATCTACGGCGTGGTGCTGTGTACCGCGCGGGCCATGGGTGAGTTCGGTGCGGTGTCGGTGGTGTCCGGCCACATTCGCGGCGTGACCAACACCTTGCCGCTGCACGTCGAGATCCTCTACAACGAATACAACCACGTCGCCGCGTTTGCCGTCGCGAGCCTGTTGCTGATCCTGGCGCTCTTCATCCTGCTGCTCAAGCAGTGGAGCGAGAACCGTATCAACCGCCTGCGCAAAAGTGCTGGTGAGGAATAAGTCATGTCGATCGAAGTCCGTAATGTCAGCAAGAATTTCAACGCCTTCAAGGCCCTGAACAGCATCAATCTGGACATCCAGAGTGGCGAGCTGGTGGCGTTGCTGGGCCCGTCCGGCTGCGGCAAGACCACCCTGCTGCGGATCATCGCCGGTCTCGAAACCCCGGATGCCGGCAACATCGTGTTCCATGGTGAAGACGTCTCCGGCCACGACGTGCGTGATCGCAACGTCGGCTTTGTGTTCCAGCACTACGCGCTGTTCCGCCACATGACCGTGTTCGACAACGTCGCGTTCGGCCTGCGGATGAAACCGAAAAACCAGCGCCCCACCGAAAGCCAGATCGCGGTAAAAGTCCACGAGCTGCTGAACATGGTGCAGCTCGACTGGTTGTCGGATCGCTACCCGGAACAACTCTCCGGCGGCCAGCGCCAGCGTATCGCCCTGGCGCGCGCCCTGGCGGTAGAGCCGAAAGTGCTGCTGCTGGATGAACCTTTCGGCGCCCTCGATGCCAAGGTCCGTAAAGAACTGCGCCGCTGGCTGGCGCGCCTGCACGAAGACATCAACCTGACCTCGGTGTTCGTGACCCACGACCAGGAAGAAGCCATGGAAGTGGCGGACCGCATCGTGGTGATGAACAAGGGCGTGATCGAGCAGATTGGCTCACCGGGCGAAGTCTACGAAAACCCGGCCAGTGATTTTGTTTATCACTTCCTCGGGGACTCCAACCGCCTGCATTTGGGTGAAGACAAGCACGTGCTGTTCCGCCCGCATGAAGTGTCGCTGTCGCGCCATGAACTGGAAGACCACCACGCGGCTGAAGTGCGTGATATTCGCCCGCTTGGCGCGACCACCCGGGTGACCCTGAAGGTCGAAGGCCAGAGCGAGTTGATCGAGGCTGAAGTGGTGAAAGACCACGACAGCCTGACTGGTTTGGCGCGGGGCGAGACGTTGTTCTTCAAGCCCAAGGTCTGGCAAAAAGCCTAAAAGCGCCGCAAAACCCATGTGGGAGCGGGCTTGCTCGCGAATGCGGTGGTTCAGTCGGTACATCCGGTGACTGACACTCCGCTTTCGCGAGCAAGCCCGCTCCCACATTTGGATCTCCAGTGTTGCTCAGGCCGTGGCGTTCTTGTGCCGCACGGCCACGGGCCCCGAGCGCTCTTCAATCTGCCGCTTCAGGTCATGCCGCAGCCCCACCAGGAACGCCAACTCCGCCACCACGAACAACGGCCCCACGATCAACCCGGACACGTCATCGACAAACGCCGGCTTGCGCCCCTCGTAGTAATGCCCCACAAACTGGATCACCCAGCCCACCACGAACATGCCGATGCCGCTGCTCAGCCACACCAGCGTGCTTTGTGCCGCCAGCACATGCCCGGCCCACACCGACAGGCCCATCAGCACCGTCATCAACACGCCGAGCGCCAGTTCCAGGCGCAGGTAGAACCATGCCGAAAGCAGCGCCACTACCACCGCGGGCGACAGCCACAGCCCGGCCACCGTCCATTCGGGGCGTGACAGCAGCACGGCCACGGCCACGACGATCAGCGGGATGCCGATAAAGTGGCTGGCGATATTGCGCGGGTCGCGGTGGTAGGCGGCGTATTGACTGAGATGGTCGACGAGGCTTTTCATTGTTGTTCCTCCTGTAGGATGTTTGATCATGCCCTGTAGGCCCACGACACACTGTCAACTGGCCGACAATCTTCGGAGTTCGCATGGATGTAGAGAAATGGCACCCACGGCTGGCCACCGGTCACTGGTACAGCCATCTGCCTGCTGATCTACAGAATAGCTTGCTGGCCAGCGCCCGGTTGCGGCAGCTGACGGCGGGGCAATACCTGTTCAAGCGCGGCGATCCGCCGTGTGGGTTGTACGCGGTGCTGGAAGGCTCCTTGCGCATCAGCGCGGTGAACGAGCAGGGCAAGGAGGCAGTGTTGAGCCTGGCGGAGTTGCCGTACTGGTTCGGCGAGATCTCCCTGTTCGATGGGTTGCCCCGCACCCACGACGCCTGCGCGGTCGGGCCTTGTACGTTGTTGCAGGTGCCACAACCGGCGTTGCTGCAGATCCTCGAAGAGACTCCGCGTTACTGGCGCGACATGGCCCTGTTGATGAGCCAGAAACTGCGCCTGACCTTTATCAATATCGAGCAATTGAGCCTGATGCCGGCGTCGGTGCGGGTGGCGCACCGCCTGCTGATGATCGCCGAGGGCTATGGCGACATCGAGCAGGCCCGGCAGGTGCTGCAACTGCCCCAGGAAGACCTGGCCGCGATGCTGAGCCTGTCGCGCCAGACCACCAATGCGTTGCTCAAGGACCTGCAAGGCCAGGGCATCGTGCGCCTGGGCTATGGCGAGATCGAAATCCTCGACCCGCAACGTTTGCGCGAGGCGGCGCATGCCTGAGGGTGGTAGCCTGCGTTCACGATTATTCGAGGTGTGTTATGCGCGTCCTGCTAGTGGAACACGAGTCAGAGGCGGCCGAGGCGATGGGCCGCAGTCTTGAAGAGGCCAGCTACACGGTGGAGGTGGCGGCCAATGGCATGGCGGCCCTGCGCTTTGTGGAAAGCACCGAATACGACCTGGTGATCCTGGATGTGATGCTGCCGGGGCTGAATGCCTGGAAGCTGCAGCAGGCGATCCGGTTGAAGGGTGAGACGCCGATGTTGTTTTTGACCACGCCGGACGGGATTGAAGATCGGCTGCGTGGGCTGGAATTGCATGAGGATGATTATTTGCTCAAGCCGTTTGAGGCCCGGGCGTTGGTGGCGCGGGTGAAGAAGGTGTTGCGGCGGGATCGGGGGCGCTGACTGCCACTGGCTTTTGGGGTGTTTGATTGACCGCTTTCGCGAGCAAGCCCGCTCCCACATTTGACCGAGTACATCCTTTGGAATGTGGTCAAATGTGGGAGCGGGCTTGCTCGCGAAGAGGCCCTCGCAGCCGCCGCAACTCCAGCTACCTCAACCCATCCCGAAACTGCCCCGGCGTGATCCCGGTCCAGCGCTTGAACGCCCGGTTGAAGCTGCTGGTATCGGCAAACCCCAGCAAATGACTGATCTCCGCCAGCGAACACTCGGGATCCCGCAGATGCAGCAGCGCGAGGTTCTCCCGGCATTCGTTCAGCAGCGCATCAAACCGGCAGCCCTCATCCGCCAGATGCCGCTGCAAGCTGCGCAAACTCAGATGCAACGCCTGGGCGATGCGCTCGGCGCTCGGCTCACCGTCAGGCAACTGCGCTTCGATGGCCGAACGCACCTTGCGTTCCCAGGTCAGCGGCCGCAGTTGCGCCAGGGTGCGCTTGAGCACGGTTTCATTGTGCTCGGCCAACTCGGGGTTGGCATCGTCCAGGTGGCTGTCAAAGTCCCGTGCCGCAAATTCCAGACGGTCTTCCTCGGCGGCAAAAAACACCGGTGCGCGAAATACCGTGTGCCACGGCTTGGGATCAGCCGGCTCGGGCCGCCGCAGGTACACCGCCAGCGGCGCGTACTCCCGGCCCAGGCGATTGCGGCAGGTGCGCACGTAAATCGCGGCGAACGCATCAATCGCCTCAAACGCGGGTGCGGGTGTACCGGCGGGCTGTTGCAGGCGAAAGCGGTAACGTTCGCCCTCCCGGCTAAGCTCCAGGCTCAGTGCGTCGCTGACCACCTGGTGATAGCGCACGATCCGCTCGAACACTTCCCGCAGGCTGCCGCTGGCCACCAGCGCATAACCCAGCGCGTGAAAGGTGGTGGGGCTGACAAACCGCGACACCCGCAAGCCAATCGCCGGGTCGCCGCTGGCCTGTACCGCCAGTTCCCACAGGCGCGTGGTGGCCGATAGCGGGTAGCGCGCGTTCGGATCTTCCATCAACTGCGGGTCGAGCCCGGCCTGGGCGCACAGCGCGGCGCTGTCGAGGCCCAGGGCGTCGAGCTGCTTGCGCAGGGCGCGGGTCCAGCTGGCGAGAGAGGTGGGTTCGGTCATGTTGATTGGCGCTTGCGGTCAACAGGTTGGCGTGTGGGGCTAGCGTCCCGCCAGATCGCATAGGGCAGGATGTACGCATCAATAAGACAGAGGATGGAAGCATGGACGGTACTTCTGCAAGCCCCCGGCAGATGAACGCACAACAGCGTTCAGCGCATATTCGTGAAGTGGTGCTGGCCGAGGGGCTGTTATTGCGCCAGCGCCACCCCTGGCTGCTGCATCAGGATGCGTTGGGCGCGGGCATCCTGGCCTTTGCCCTGGTGGGCATGCTGGGTTCGGCGGCGCTGTATATCACCGGGCACATGGCGTGGTGGGTGTGCCTGCTGCTCAACGCATTCCTCGCGTCATTGACCCACGAACTGGAACACGACCTGATCCACAGCATGTACTTTCGCAAGCAGCGCCTGCCCCACAACCTGATGATGGGCCTGGTGTGGCTGGCGCGGCCCAGCACCATCAACCCTTGGGTACGGCGCCATATCCACCTCAATCACCACAAGGTTTCCGGCAGCGAAACCGACATCGAAGAGCGCGCGATCACCAACGGTGAACCGTGGGGCCTGGCACGTTTGCTGATGGTCGGCGACAACATCATGTCGGCACTGATCCGGGTGCTGCGCGCACCGTCCTGGAAGCACAAGCTGGGCATTCTCAAGCGCACGGCGCTGGTCTACGCACCGCTGGCGCTGCTGCATTGGGGCGCGTGGTATGTGTTCCTCGGCTTCCATGCCGCGAATGGCATCGCCAGCCTGCTGGGCGCGCCAATCGACTGGTCAGCCAACACCCTGGCAGTGATGCACATCATCGACATCGCCGCCGTGGTGATCATCGGGCCCAACGTGCTGCGCACCTTCTGCCTGCATTTTGTCAGCTCCAACATGCACTACTACGGTGACATCGAGCCGGGCAACGTGATCCAGCAAACCCAGGTGCTCAACCCGTGGTGGCTGTGGCCGTTGCAAGCGTTCTGCTTCAACTTCGGCAGCACCCACGGGATTCATCACTTTGTGGTCAAGGAGCCGTTCTACATCCGCCAGATGACGGTGAAAACGGCGCACAAGGTGATGGCGGAGATGGGTGTGCGCTTCAACGATTTCGGCACGTTTGCCCGGGCCAATCGGTTTGCGCGCCAGGAGGGACGGCTGAGCGAACTCAACCCGGTGGAAAGGACAGCGATCTGAGCAAGCGTCCCGGTCACCCTGGGGTGACCGGGTGCGATTTACTGAATGGCCTGGTAGAAGTTCACCTGTGCTTCATCCAGGTACGCGAGGATTTTCGCCGGCAGGCGCTCGGTGGGTTTCGCCGGGCCGAAGGCTTTGTAGAGCGTTTCGAAATGCGCGTGCAGGTCCGCGACGCTTTCCCACTGTTCGTTGAGAAAGAACCGGTTGGGGTTCTCTTCATCCTTATGCCATTGATAGACCACGGCCTTGTCGTGCTGGTGGGTGAGCTTTTGTGAAACGGCCGCTACATCACGATAGAACTCGGCCTGTTTGCCTTCTTTGATGGTGCCGCTGAAAACCAGGTAGAGCATGTTGGAATCCTCGGTTTGGGGAGATTGCAGAACATCTGCATCGCCAAACTAGCCTCAGTGAGCAGGCGCTTGTAGCCAGCCTGCCGCGAATTCAGAATTCGTAAAAGGCCTCGGAATCGAACGGCCGTCTTTGCCCGGTCAGGCCCATGCGTTGCAACACCAGCACTACCACCGCAGCGGTAACCCGATGGAACGACAAGTCTGTCACCCCTAGTCGAACGACGCGTGGACCGCTCGCGAGATTTGTTCTGCCTGCAGCTTGGTGAGTCACCGTCATGATTTTTTCCCTATGCTAAAAATCGCCCTGGAACTCGGCGATCATGAACTCGACGAAAGCCCGAGCCTTGGATGAGATCAACCGCGCGCTGGGGTAGATCGCCCAGATATCCCGGGTTTGCTCCAGGACACAGGACGGCATGATTTCCACCAATGCGCCGCTTTCCAGTGAGGGCCTGACGTTCCACTGTGAAACAGAGACGATGCCGAGCCCACCCTCCGCGGCAAGCCGTGCGCTTTCGCCGCAATTGACTCTGAGCGAACCACTGATTGCCGTGACTTTGTGTGACTGGGCACCCACGAAACGCCAATGGTCCTCGTCGCCCAGCAGGATGCAGGAATGATTGACCAGCTCCGCAGGTGAAGTCGGTTCGCCATGCGCCTGGAGGTAGGCGGGTGCCGCACACAGGATGCGTCTGTCGCAGCCGAGCTTGCGCGCCACCAGGGATGAGTCCTTCAGGGCGGCGATGCGGATTGCCACATCAATCCCGATCTCGGTCAGGTCCTGCATTTGATCGGACAGTATCAGGTCGATCTTCAGCTTCGGGTTGGCGTGCAGGAACCGGGTAATGGCCGGCATCAGGCACATCCGCGCGAAGGACCCGGGGGCGGATACTCTTAACACCCGCTTGGCCACGTCCTTGCCTTTCACCGCGACCAGATAGGCCTCGTCCACGGCTGCCAGCACCCGGATTGCATGGGGCAGAAACAGCGCACCGTCTTCGGTCAGGCTGACCTGGCGGGTGGTGCGATGCAGCAGGCGCATGCCCAGGTATTCTTCAAGCTTCGCCAGTTTGTGGCTGGCCACCGAGGGCGCGAGTCCCAGCTCCCTGCCGGCTGCGGTGATATTGCCCAGCTCTGTTGATCGCATGAACAGGTTCAACGCATCAATATTCATGCTTCGGCGCCGCTAGTGTGTGGGCGCCGGCGCGCCATCGATCTTCACGCGCAGCAGGCTGTAGGGTTTCTGGCGCAAGTCTTTGCCTGCGTGAAAGATGCTTTGGCGGTGCAGCTGATTGGCGATGAAGTACAGGTAGCCATCAGGACCGATTGACAGTGTGTCGGGCCAAAGCACACGCGGATCATGGACGATGGTCTGCCATTGCCCGTTCGCCAGCCGTTTGCGCACGCTGTTGTTTTCGTAGTCGCCGGCATACACGGCCCCCGAGGCGTCGGCTTCAAGCCCGTCCGAGGCGCCTTTTTCCCCGAGGTCTTTGACCGCCATTTCGAGCCGTGCTTCGCTGACTGTCTCGTCACGCAGCAGTGCCGTGGGGATGGCGTACAGGTGCCGACTCGACAGCGGGCAGAAATACAAGGTCTGCCCATCAGCCGACAGGGCGATGCCGTCCGAAGCCACGGCAAAAGGCTGGGTGCCGCCTTTGGCATCCCGCACTTTCAGGACCTGGCCTTCGACCGTGGGTACGAAGGTCGGGTCGACCGAGGTCGAGGGTGCACCACTGAGCCGGCGTATGGCCGTGCCACTGGCGATGTCCATGACGATGATCGCGCCCGGGCCGGTAAGTGAAGAGTCGGTGATATAGATCACGCCTTGGTCACCCACGCGAAAATCAAAGCGCATGTCGTTGACGTAGGTGCCGGGCAGCATGACGTTTTTCGGGAATACGAGGGTCTTGACCACCTTGTTGGTGGCGAGCTCAACTGCGACGAGCTTGGCACCACCTGGCTGTGGAGGCGAGAAGCCAGGCGCCGCGGTGTCCAGTATCCAGAGGCGTCCGCGCCCGTCTGCCACCACGCTTTGTACGCTGATAAACCCTTTGGCCGGGTCTTTGGGGTTGGCCTGGTTTATCGCCTGGTCAGGGTAGGGTACGACTTTGCCGTCGCGCAATTCTGCGACGGTAAACGGCACCTCGTCGCCCCAGCGAGGAAAGTTGACAAAGATGCGTCCGGTCTCGGTAACGCTCACGCCGGTGGGCATGGCATCCTGGAAGGCGTGCACCTGCTCGATGGCGCCAACGCTCTGATCGGCGGGCAGGTTCGCCGGCATGGAAGCCTGGGCGGCGGTGCCGGTGAGGGCCGCTGCCAAGGCAAGGGCAGTCCAACTGATTGGGTATTTCAAGTACATGGCAGGGCTCCAGGTTTTTCTGTTCTGGAGCCAATGGTGTCGGTTCCCGGCAGGCGAAAAAACCCGCTGATTGCCGATAACAGTTTCATTGAAATCAAGAGAATGGGCTGTCGCGCGCAAGCCTGGTTTTTTAATTGCGGGCGAGCAAGCTTGCTTCAGCAGAGGGGGTATCCACGGTGATCAGGGTTTCGATCATCGCCTTCGCCGCCGGCGACAAGCGAAACCCGGTACGGCTGATGATCCCGCAGCGGTTGTTCAAACTGTCGAGGCTGTGAGGCACGTTGCGCCAGTGCAACACCGTCAGTGCGCCACGGGCAAAGTCTTCGGCAAACGCATCCTCGGCACCCAGGCCAATCGCATTGGACTGGTGCACGATGGCCGCCAGCGCCGCAAACTGCTCCAGTTCGATAGCGGGAGAAAAGTCGACACGCCCGCTCAGGTTGGCCAGTAGCTTGCGTACCCCGGGAGCGATCAGCGGTGTGGCCAGCGGGTAGTCAAACAGGTCGTTGGTCGAGAGGCTGTCCTTGGCCAGTAACGGGTGCCCGGCGCGGCAGAAAAATACATTGCGCCGGGGTGTCAGGGCCTGGGTCTGGAAATTCGGATCGGCCTCGAAGTGGCGCACATCGGCGATGAAGAATTCGATCTCTTCGCGACTCAAACTGCGTCCGAGTTTTTCCCAGTTATCCACATGCAAACTGCTGCGTACTCGTGGATGAGCGCCGACAAACCGTGCGATCGCTCCAGGCACCAGGTTCACCGCCGCCACGGCATCGCAGCCAAAGCGCAATTCGCCGGCGTCGAGCTTGGTCATGCGGGTGACTTCGTGGCTCAGCCGCGCCGCCCCCTGAACGAGCGACAAGGCATGTTGCAACACCACCTGGCCCTCGGGAGTGGGGCGCAGGTCTTTGTGGGCGCGGTCCACCAGCACACAGCCAAACTCCTGTTCCAGGCTTTGGATGCTGCGGCTGAACGCCGGCTGGGTAATGCCCATGGCGTCGGCGGCGCGCACAAAACTGCGGTACTCGTTCAGAGCAATGAAGTAGCGCAGTTGGCGAAGGTCCATGGAGTTTTCCGGCGTCCTGAAGGAAACCGCGATTCTAATCGCCTCGCTTATTCCGCAAAAGAATGTTCATTGTTTTATCTAGATTCAAATTGCATATCCATAGAGCCTGTGCGGTAGGTGGCCGGGCTGAACACCCGGGTGAGTATCAGCATCGCCACCACCGTCAGCGTCAGCACCATCCACGCGCTTACGAAACTGCCAGTCAATTCCCGCAGCCAGCCGGTCAGCCACGGTGATACGGCGTTGATCAAAAAGCCCACGCCCTGGACGAACGCCGCCAGTTGGCCGGCCTCCCGAGGGTCGCGGCGGTGATCCAGGGTCAACAACAGGCTCAGGGCGAAACACGCTCCCAGGCCGAAACCGATCAACGCCACCCACACGTGGGGGAACTCCAGCGGCGCCGTCAGCAGGCCGATATAGCCCACGGTCTGGGCCAGCAGGCTGATGCTCAGTAACGGTCGACGATCAATGCCACGTTGCGCCAGTGCCGGCATCAGCAGCGCGGCGATTACCTGGAAGATCGTCATGAACGCCAGCAGCGAACCACTGGGCAGTACGCCCCAACCCAACTGCTGATAGTAGGCCGGCAGCCACGCGACCATGCTCATGTAGCCGCAATTCACCAGGCCGAAATACAGCGCCAGCAACCACGCCCGACGGTTGCGCAGGCCCTGGAACGGCGCCGTCACCTGCGGGTTTTTCGCCGCACCCAATGGCAGCCACGCCCACAACAATAGTGCGCCCAGGGCCGGTAGCAGCCAGATCCCGAGCCCCGCCTGCCACTGCTGGAAATGCCCCGCCACCAACGGGCTGAGCAGGGCGGCCAAGCCACCGCCGCCCATCAGCGAAGCCGAGTAAACCCCCATCGCCAACGGCACGCGCTGGTGAAACTGGCGCTTGATCATCGCCGGCACCAGCGCCTGGATCAGCGCCACACCCGCACCGCCGAACAATGCCGTGGCCAGCAGCGCCGGCGCCTGGCCAAACAGCCAGCGCGCGAGGCACGCCAGCAGAATCATCATCAAGCCCAGGGCGATTCCGCGACGCTCCCCCAGCCTTGCCTCCAGGCGCACACCTACCAACGCCACCAGGCCCATGCAAATCACCGGCAGGCTGGTGAGCAGGGCGCTGCTCTGGAAACTCAGGCCGGTGGCCAGACGGATTTCCCCCAGCAACGGGCTGATGGAACTGAGGATCGGTCGCAGGTTCAGGCCCAGTACTACCAACAAACCCCAACCGGCGAGCTTGCCTGCGAATGAATTATTCAGCGTCATGCAGGGCCTGCCACTCGCGGTAGAGGGCTTGCATCGCTGCCTGCGGCAGGTGCTGTACGGGCAATTTTTGCTCCGCCAGCGGCAGCGCCAGTTGCTGGTAGATCGCTGCTGTGGACAAACCAAAGGGCGCCGCCACGTCGTTGCTGGCAGCGAACACCACGCGGGATATGCCGCACAGGTGCATCGCACTCAGGCACATCGGGCAGGGCTGGCCGCTGGCGTAGATCACACAACCGTCGAGGCGCGGGCCGAATTGTTGGCTGGCGGCACGGATGGCGAGCATCTCGGCGTGGGCGGTGGGGTCCTGGCTCAGGTGGATTTCGTTGACGGCCTCCACCAGCACCTCGCCGTCGCGCACCAGCACGGCACCAAACGGGCGGCCACCAGCGGCTACGTTGGCCTTGGCCAGTTGCACGGCGTGATGCAGATGCTGTTGATCGTCAGTCATGGAAAACCCCTCGTGCGCAATGAGGCGTGAAGTATGGGCAGCCGCAGGGGTATTCTGAAATTAAATATAAACATGCCAATCAGTGGCAAATGGAATGGTGAGCCCATGTTCGATCCTGTGTTGTTGCGCAGCTTTGTTGCCGTCGTCGATTGCGGCAATTTCACCCGCGCGGCCGAGCGGCTGCACTTGACCCAGTCCACGGTCAGCCAACAGATCCGCCGCCTGGAAGATGCACTGGGCAGCCAGGTGCTCGACCGGGATCAGCGCCGCGTGGTGGCCACGGTGGAGGGTGAACGCTTGCTGGCGTATGCGCGGCGCATCCTGGCGCTGCACGAAGAGGCGGCCGACGTGCTGATCAATCAGCAGAGCGATGGCGTGTTGCGCCTGGCGGTGCCCGAGGATTTTGCGGCCGAGCGCCTGATGCCGCTGCTGTCGGCGTTTGTGCAGGCTTATCCGCGGGTGCGCCTGGAGGTCACCAGCGGCTTGGGGCCGGAATTGTTGCGGGATTATCGCGGCGGTGAATTCGACGTGCTGCTGGTCAAGCAAATGGGTGACAGCGATGACTGCCTGGTGTCCTGGCCGGAGCCGTTGTGTTGGGTCGACAGCCGCAGTTCGCCGTCCCTGGGACGTGATCCGCTGCCGTTGGTGGCGTTTCCCGCTGGCGGCCTGTACCGCAATGAAATGCTGCATCACCTGGAGGTGGGCGGCTGGCGCTGGCGCATCGGTTATTCCAGCGCCAGCTTGGCCAGCGTGTGTTCGGCGGTGGCGGCGGGGCTGGGGATCAGCCTGTTGCCGGTGCGGGTGGTGCAGCCCGGGCACGTGGTGTTGGGCGCGGACAGCGGTTTGCCTGCGGTGCAGGGCGTGCGGCTGGCGCTGTATGGCCGTAACGGCCTTGGTGCGGCCGGGCAGGCGTTGCTACGCCAATTGCAGGATTTGTGTGCCGGTAATCCACGCTGAGCCATGCCTTCAGTGAATATTTTGTATGCCTCAAAAGCATTGAGATTTTTCCCCTCGGCGCCAGGCCGCGCAGGACGTGGCTTCGGCGTATCCGGATGTTTCGGTTATTCAATTTAGATCTATCTATAACTTTAAAGATTACTTTAAGAGATAAGCGTCTGCCCCCGATGATTCAGCCCTCGACGGCCGCCAAGGCAGGCCCGTCGGTTTTTTTGCTTAAGACCGCAGGGGAGTTAATCAATGGGCAATGTCCAGACCGCCGCCAGTGCACAAGAGGCGCAGTGGCGCCACGCACCGGGTGGTGAGTTGGTCGACCTTGGCCGGCCGCATCGCGCGCCGTTGGGGCAGTTGCGTACGCAGAAAACCCCGAAGGGTGTGTTGAGTCGGCGTGAAGCGATCCTGTTGGGGATTCTCGCGCTGGCCTTGCATGGCGCGGTGATCTATTGGGTCAGCCAGAAGCCAACCCCGGTGCTGCCGATTGTGCCGCCGGAAATCCCGCCGATGACGATCGAATTTTCCCAGCCGGCTCCGCCGGTTGTGGAGCCGCCGCCTGTACCGCCACCGCCGCCGCCACCGGTTGTCGAGCCACCGCCGCCGGTGGTTGATGAATTGGCCGCCAAGCCGGCGCCGAAAAAGATTCCGAAACCCAAGCCGGTGCCGAAGCCTGTGCCCAAGCCCGCACCGAAACCGGTAGCCGAGCAGCCGCCCGCGCCGCCTGTACCCGCGCCACCGGCTCCAGCACCGCCGGCACCGCCTGCGCCCGCGCCGGTCACACCGGCCTCGGCCAACGCCGCGTACCTGAAGAACCCGGCGCCGGAATACCCGTCACTGGCCCAGCGCCGGGGTTGGGAAGGCACGGTGCTGTTGCGGGTGCATGTATTGGCCACCGGCAAGCCGGGTGAGATCCAGATTCAGAAAAGCAGTGGTCGCCAGCAACTCGACGAAGCCGCACTGGCTGCCGTGAAGCGCTGGAGTTTTGTACCGGCCAAGCAGGGTGATGTGGCCCAGGACGGCTGGGTCAGCGTACCGATCGATTTCAAGATTCATTAATTATTGGATGCGGTGTGTTGGACACATCGCGACCTGCACAGAGGGAAAACATCATGGCATTAGCATCTCCAACTGAATCCATCGAAAGCGCGGTGATCTGGCTGCTGGTGGTCTTTTCGGTCGCTACCTGGGGCCTGGCCCTGCTCAAGGGCGTCCAGTTCGGCCGCCTCAAGTCCCAGGATCGCAAGTTCCACAAACAGTTCTGGGCGGCATCCAGCCTGGACTCGGCCGCTGAACTCGCTGAAACCAAACCCGGCGCCGCCGCTCGTGTGGCCCAGGCTGGTTACGCCGCGATCCAGGTCGGTGAAGCGCCACACGCTGCTGACCTGAGCCAGGCGATCAACCATCAGGACCGTCTTGAACGCGCTTTGCGCCAACAGATCGTGCGTGAGCGTCGCTCCCTGGAGACCGGCCTGGCCGTGGTTGCGAGTATCGGCAGCACCTCGCCGTTTATCGGTCTGTTCGGCACTGTGTGGGGGATCATGGAAGCCCTGAAAGGCATCAGCGCCGCCGGTTCCGCCAGCCTTGAAACCGTGGCCGGGCCGATCGGTGCGGCACTGGTTGCCACGGGTGTGGGTATTGCCGTCGCGGTGCCGGCGGTGCTGGTCTACAACTACTTCCTGCGTCGCCTGAAGCTCACGGCTGCTGACCTGGACGACTTCGCCCACGACTTCTACAGCCTGGCGCAGAAGAACTCCTTCCGCGTGCTGCTGCACCCGACGCTGAGCAAGGCCGGTGCCCAGGGTGGCGCGCAAAAAGTGAAGGAGGCGTCCTGAGATGGCCTTCTCCACGCAAGACAGTGATGAGGTGCTGAGCGAGATCAACGTTACGCCGCTGGTGGACGTGATGCTGGTGCTGCTGGTGGTGTTTATCGTCACGGCGCCGTTGTTGACCAATGCGATTCCGATCAACTTGCCCAAGACCGAGGCCGTGGCCCCGGTGGAGCAGAAGGACCCGCTGGTGGTGAGCATTGATGCGGCCGGCAAACTGTTTATCAACAAGGATGAAATCCAGCCGGATTTGCTGGAATTCAACTTGCAGTCGGCCAAGGCCAAGGACCCGGAGGTGCGGGTGCAACTGCAGGCTGATGATGGAGTGAACTACGGCGAAGTGGCGCGAGCCATGGCGTCTATCGAGCGCGCGGGGATTACCAAGCTGTCGGTGATTACTGCACGTTAGTTTCAAATGCCTCGACAATTTTTTGGCCGTCTCCTTGGCAGGGTGCGGCCTTTTTTTTGGGCTGTGATTTTGGGGGGCTGGGTACATATCCGTTATTTAGGT
>NZ_JACAPM010000046.1:8166-18578 GCF_013385695.1 Pseudomonas sp. D8002 | reverse complement strand
GTCGCGGCGGCCCGCGGAGTAACGGATATACACCCCACCCTAACCCCGCGCAGCAAACACCCCCCGAGCAATCGACCGAGCCACACAATCAGCCGCCGCCGACCCAATCCGCCCAATCTCCACCTGCCGCCGAGGCCCATCCGCCACCTCCACTGCCCCCGAAGCCAACGCAAAAACCGTATCCCCATCAAACGGCAAATGCGCCGGCCGCACCGCCCGGGCAATCCCGTCCTGCGCCATGATCGCCACCCGCTTGCACTCCGCCACCGTCAACCGCGCCGTACTCGCCACCACCACCAGCGTGGTATTGGCCCCCGCTTGCAGACGCCCCATGGAATCCAGCCGCGACAACTCCGGCATCGGATCACTGCAATCCATCTCCGTCACCGGCCGCGCCCCACCAAACTCCCCCGCCACCTCCCAGGGCCACGCCCAGAACGTCTCGCCATCCGGCATGTAGACCGAACCAATCGGGTTAGCCACCACCAACGCGGCAACCACCAACCCATCGCCCAAATCCAGGGACGCCGTCCCCAGCCCGCCTTTCAGCACCCCGGCCATGGCCCCACGCCCGGCCCCGACAGAGCCCAGCTCAAACTCCGGACCGGCATTGGCCAGCGCCTCAAACCCCAGCCGCCGGTAAGGTGGCTCCAGGCCCCAATCCTTGTCCCCGCCATTGGCCAAATCATGCAACACCGCCGCCGGCACGATAGGAATCGCCGGCGCACCCGGCTTCAAATGCAACCCCACCTGGTCCTGGGACAACTTCGCCGCCACCGCATCCGCCGCCGCCAGGCCAAACACCGAGCCACCGGCAAACACCAGCGCGTGCAGCTGGCCCACCATGTTCTCCGGCTCCAGCGCCGCGGTTTCGCGACCACCTGGGCCTCCACCGCGAATGTCGATACTGGCAGTCCAGAAACCATCCGGGCGGATCACCGTGACGCCGGTGTCGGCGTACAGGTCTGTGGCGTGGCCAACCTCCAGGCCGGGAATATCAGTGAGGGCGTTGCGCGGGCCAGGTCTAGGCATACAGAAAAGCTTCCTTGGGTTTAGGTATGGCGTGGGGAGAGCAAGGGGTGTGCCAAGGAGGCGCTCCCCCGGCCCAGCGTACGCTAGCAGCTTCGCGAAAAAATCCCCTGCACAAAAACCAACACCCTGCCCTTCCGCCTGTTAGAAAAACACCAGCCGCCCCGCAAACCCTCCAACAACTCCTTGTTATCCAAGACTTTTCAGCGATGGCACAGCCTTTGCTCTCCTGCCTCCACCAGAGCTTGAACTTAACAAGCCGTCCTCGAACAAGGCCCGTTGCCTAACCACACTGGAGTGTTGCACATCATGAATCCATCACGCGCCGCCGGCCGCCGCCAACCCGGCAAGGCTTTCGCCCATACCCTGTTGTTCCTCGCCGTGTGCGAGGCCGTCAGCTATAGCAGCCTGACCCTCGCCGCCGACGCCCCGGCCAGCGACAACCCCCTGGACACCGTCGTGGTCATCGGCAACCGTGGCCAGGCCCGCACCCTGGCCGACAGCCCGGCGCCGGTGGACGTGATTTCTTCCAAGCAGTTGCTCGCCACCGGCCAGGGCGACCTGACCCGTGCCTTGAGCAAGGTGCTGCCGTCCCTCAACCAGCCGGCCTCGTCGGGCTTCGGTTCGACCTCGATCGTGCGCCCCATCAGCCTGCGCGGCTTGAACGGCGACCAGGTGCTGGTGCTGGTCAACGGCAAGCGCCGCCACAACAGCGCGCTGCTGAACAACGCCACCTCCCTCAACTCCGGCTCGCAACCGGTGGACCTGGACATGATCCCCACCGCCCTGGTGGATCACATCGAAGTCCTGCGTGACGGCGCCTCGGCGCAATACGGGTCGGACGCCATCGGCGGCGTGATCAACATCGTGCTCAAGCAAACCGACCACGGCGGCAGCTTGTCCACCACCTACGGCCAGAACTATGAAAACGGCGATGGCGAAACCGTGCGTCAAACCGGCAATGTCGGCCTGGCCCTGCCCAACGACGGTTTCATCAACCTCGCCCTGGACGTGAAGAAACAGGACGTCTCGGACCGTTCCGATGCGGCGCCGTACACCGACAGTGCCGGCAACACCAGCCAACGCCACACCTACTACGGCACCGGCTTGCCCGAGGCGAAGAACTTCAGCCTCGGCTACAACGCCGAGCTGCCGGTCGCCGACGCGCTGACCCTGTACTCGTTCTCAACCTACACCCACCGCAACTCGGAAAAGCCCCTGGCATTCCACCAGCCTCCGTCGTTCAACGGCATCCAGACCCCTTACCCGGAAGGTATCGAAGACAACCTGCGCTTCATCGAAGACGACTTCCAGGTGGCGTTTGGCGGCAAGGGCCAGGCCGCCGGCTGGGACTATGACCTGTCGAGCACCTACGGCCAGGACCATGCCCGGGCCACCCTCACCGACACCTACAACCTGAGCTACGGCCCGAACTCACCGACCTCGGTCGACACCGGCGTAAAAACCTTCAGCCAGTGGACCAACAACCTCGACCTGACCCGCGCCTTCGACCTCGGCCTGTACAAGCCGACGCAGATTTCCTGGGGCCTGGAACAGCGCTACGAAGACTACAAGATCGGCAAGGGTGACCTCGCCTCCTACGCCAGCGGGCCGTTCGACACCGGTGCCAACGGCGCGATCATTCCACCCGGGACCATTTCCGGTGCCGGTACCACCCCGGCCGACGCCGCCGAAAAAAGCCGCATCAGCCTCGCGGGCTACGGCGAGATCGGCCAGGACCTCACCGACAAATGGCACGTGGACCTGGCCGGGCGCTACGAGCACTACAACGACGGCTCGGGCACCACCACCAACGGCAAGTTCTCCACCCGCTACCAGCTGACCCCGATCCTGGCCTTGCGCGGCACCGTCAGCACCGGGTTCCGCGCACCGTCCCTGGCCCAGCAGATCTACAGCTCCACCTCGCAAACCAGCGTCAACGGGCAACTGTTCGACTACCGCAACGTGGCGGTGAACTCCGATGTGGCCAAGGCCCTGGGCGCGACCACCCTCAAGCCTGAAAAGTCGACCAACTACAGCATCGGGCTGACCCTGCAACCCACTGACAACACCAACATCACCCTGGATGCCTACCAGATCGTGATCAAGGACCGCATCGCCCAGACCGGTTACCTGGGCGGCACGCCGCAAATCAGCGCGATCCTCGCCGCCGCCGGGCTCAACCCGAACCAGGCGGTGACCTACTTCACCAACGCCCTCGACACCACCACCCGCGGCGTCGACCTGGTGGGCGACTACCGCCAGGACATCGGTGCCTATGGCAGCCTGAAATACAGCGCCGGCTTCAACTGGAACACCACCCAGATCGACTCGATCCACGCCTCGACCGTGGCCGCCCAGGCCCTCGGCCCGGACGGTGGCTATGACCGCCAGCGCCAGGGCAACCTCAAGTACGGCTTGCCGCAATCCAAGCTGCTGCTGGGCACCACCTGGACCTACGACAAGGTTGAAACCAGCCTCAACCTGACCCGCTACGGCTCCTACACCGAGTACGGCACCGCCGAGATCTACGACCGTAACTTCGCGCCGACCTGGATCACTGACCTGAACATCGACTACCACCTGACCAAGGCCGTGACCCTGAATGCGGGGGCCAACAACCTGTTCAACAAGTACCCGAAACGCACCGACCTGGTAAGCAGTTCCGGCGGCTTCCCGTACGGTACCTTTTCGCCTTACGGCACCACCGGTGGCTATTGGTACACCGGCGTGACGTACGCCTTCTGACCCAGCCCGCGGGGCCGGTTCGCCGGCCCTGCGCCTGACCTTTTGCGGGAGCCTGCCCATGACCCGACGTACCGATCAACTCAAGCTGGGGGCCTTCCTGGCCAACAGCGGCCACCATGTATCGGCCTGGCGCCATCCCCTGGCCCAGGCGGATGCCAGCCTGGATTTCGAGCACTTCAAACACATCGCGCAAACCGCCGAACGCGGCAAATTCGACGCCTTGTTCGTCGCCGACGTGGTCGCCCTGTGGGGCCATCATCATGACGCCCTCAGCCGCACTGCCCGCGCCGAACACTTCGAACCCTTGACCCTGATGGCCGCTTTGGCAGCCGTCACCAGCAACATCGGCCTGATCGCCACCGCCACCACCAGCTACAACGAGCCGTACCATATCGCCCGCAAGTTCGCCTCCCTCGATCATCTGTCCAAGGGGCGCGCCGCCTGGAACCTGGTGACCTCGGTGATCTCGGATGAGGCCTGGAACTTCGGCCGCGAAACCCATATCGACCATGGCGACCGCTACCAGCGCGCCGAAGAATTCCACGATGTGGTCAAGGGCCTGTGGGACAGCTGGGACGACGACGCCTTCACCCGCGACAAGGCCAGCGGGGAGTATTTCGACCCGGCCAAACTGCACACCCTGAATCATCGCGGCGAACATTTTTCCGTACGTGGCCCACTCAACGTCGCCCGCCCTCCACAGGGCCATCCGGTTCTGGTGCAGGCCGGTGCGTCGGAACCCGGCAAGGCCCTCGCCGCCCGCGTTGCCGAGCTGATTTTTGCGGTCAACCATGACCTGGCCGGCGCCCAGGCTTTCTATCAAGACATCAAGCAACGCGCCGCCGCCTTTGGCCGTGACCCCGACCACATCAAGATCCTGCCCGGTGTCACCCCGTTTATCGGCGAAACCCGCGAACAGGCCCAGGCGCTGTTCGAAGAGTTCCAGGCCCTGGTGGACCCGGTGCTGGGCCTGCGCTTCCTGGCCGACACCCTGGGCGATGACATCGACCTGTCGGGCTACGACCTCGACGGCCCGCTGCCGGAAACCCCGGTAGGCCAGCGCGGCAGCCGTCGCGACAAACTGCTGGAACTGGCCCGCAGCCAGAACCTGAGCATCCGCCAGCTGTACCTGCACCTGACCGCCGGCAACCCGGTAATCGGCACCGCCGAAGACATTGCCGACTTCTTCGAGCAGTGGTTCGAAGCCCGTGCCTGTGACGGGTTTAACGTGTTCTTCCCGTACTTCCCGGGCGGCATCGACCTGTTCGTCGAGCAGGTGATTCCACTGCTGCAGCAACGCGGGCTGTTCCGCACCGAATACGAAGGCACCACCCTGCGGGAAAACCTCGGCCTGCCGCGCCCGGCCAATCGCTTTACCCAGGGAGTCACACCATGAAGCGCAGCGCATGGATGCTGGCAGTCGGCAGCCTGTTCGTCTCGAAGGCCTTTGCCCTGAACATTTTGCTGAGCAACGACGACGGTTATCAGCACCCCAATATTCGCGCCCTGTACACCGAGCTCAAGGCCCAGGGGCATACGGTGCGGATTGCCGCACCGCAGGCCGACCAGAGCGCACGGGGCGGTGCGTTTTTCTTTGGTCGCGAAGTCACCGTTGGCCATGACGACGACCCGGCCTACCCCGACAGTTACTACATCAGCACCACTGAAAACGGCGTGTGCCAGAGCCCCGAATGCGCCGGCAAAGACGTGCAGATCGAAATCAGCGGTACGCCGGTAATGGCCCTGCTGATGGGCCTGAAAAAAGTCATGCCCCACCCCGACCTGGTGATCGTCGGCCCCAACCCCGGGAATAACCTGGGGGCGATCAACAGCGCTTCCGGCACGTTCAACGTCGCCAGTGTCGCGGTGCAGGCGGGCATTCCGGCGCTGGCAGTCAGCACCGATTTGAAGGAGGCAGACCCACAACGCGCGGCGCAACTGGTGGCGAAGCTGGTCAATGCCCTGGACCAGCATCGCCAGCCCGACGGCGCGCTCTTGCCCAAGGGCCTGGGCCTGAATATCAACCTGCCAAAAGACCCACGGATCAAGGGCGTGAAACTCACCCGCATCGGCAGCTACGTGGGTTTTGAAGCGGTGTACACCGACGACCTCAAGCAATTCAAACTGCCGGGCAAACCCGGCATCGGCTTCCAATACAGCCCCGCCGCCACCGCCGAGCAGCAGAAGCAGGATGAGGCGGTATGGCTCAACAAGGGTTACCTGACCATCAGCCCGTTCAGCGGCCTGCCGGAGTCGATCAACGCCGGCCCCGCCCTGCAAAAACAACTGGCCCGCGAGGTGCAGCCATGAGTTCGCGTTTTTCCCTGGGGTTTCTCAGCCGGGTCTACAGCCCCGGCTTCGAGCCCAAGGTCTACCGCGACACCGTGGAGTTGTTCAAGGTCGCCGAAGAGCTGGGCTTTGACAGTGGCTGGGTGGCGCAGCACCACTTCGCCAGCGAAAACGGCCGCCTGCCCTCGCCCCTGGTATTGCTTGCCGCCATCGCCCAGCGCACCCGGCGGATCAGCCTGGGCACCGGGATTATCGTGTTGCCCCAGGAAGCGCCGCTGCGCCTGGCGGAAGACGCCTCGGTGCTGGACCTGTTGAGCAATGGCCGGCTGGAGCTGGGCCTGGGTGCGGGTTTTGATCCCGACACGTTCACCGCATTCGGTCGTGAGCCTGAGGCGCGCCACCGCGATTATGAGCAGCACCTGCAACAGTTGATCCATGCCCTGGGCAACGCCCCCCTGACCGACAGCGGCTCGCGCCTGTTGCCACGGGCAGCCGGCCTTGGGCAGCGAATCTGGGAAGCCACCTCACGGGTGGAACGGGTGGCCGAGCGCGGCCACGGCCTGATCATGGCGCCCAACCCGCACCTGCCGCCCGAAGCCGGGGTAGAACTGGTCAAGCGCTATCGCAACGCCTGGACCGGTGACAACGGCACCCCGCCCCGTGTCACCCGGGTACAGGCGCTGATCCCGAACCCGGACGCCGCCACGCGCAACGATATCCAGGCCTACGTGCAACGCCAACAGAGCATCGGCGTGTACAAGGCGCCGGTGGATGATGATTTCGACGCCACCCTCAGGCGCCTCGGCATCCTGCACGGCCCGGTCGAGCAGATCATCGAGCAGTTGCAGCAAGGGCCGAGCCTGACGGCCAACGACCACCTGGTGCTGCAAGTACAGACCGCCAGCACCCCGCTGCGGGAGGCGATCCGTGCCCTGGAAATCATCCGCGAACAGATCGCCCCGGCCCTGGGCTGGCAACCGACACTGCCCCAAGGAACCCTGACATGAGCTTCAAACTGGGCTTTCTCAGCCACGCCTTTGGCGACGATCCACAGCAGGTCTACCGCGACCTGATCGAACAATTCGAAGTCGCCGAGGCCCTCGGTTTCGACGGTGGCTGGATTGCCCAGCACCACCTGAGCAACGGCTTTGGCCGGCTACCGTCGCCGCTGGTATTGCTGGCGGCGGTGGCCGAGCGAACCCGGCATATCGAACTGGGCACCGGGGTGATCGTGCTGCCTTTCGAAGACCCGATCCGCCTGGCGGAAGACGCCAGTGTGCTCGATGCACTCAGCGGCGGCCGGGTGCAATTGGGCCTGGGCAGCGGCGGCGCCAACCTCGACAATTTCAGCGCGTTTGGCCGTGATGCCGTGCAACGCCAGGTCGATTTCAGCGACCACCAGCAGCAGGTCCAGCAGTTACTCGA
Organism: Pseudomonas sp. D8002; assembly: GCF_013385695.1. Taxonomy (NCBI): domain Bacteria; kingdom Pseudomonadati; phylum Pseudomonadota; class Gammaproteobacteria; order Pseudomonadales; family Pseudomonadaceae; genus Pseudomonas; species Pseudomonas sp. D8002. The sequence goes on along the minus strand of NZ_JACAPM010000046.1, from coordinate 11,087 downwards.
CGGCGAGCCATTGACGCCCCACAGCGCGCTGACCCTGCAACCGCCAGCAACCGGCTTGAGCAGCCGCTTGTGGCACTCCCACGGCAGCCTCGAAGGCGCGGCATACACCGCCAGCCAGGGCAACGGCTTGCTGCTGGGCACCGCCACCCACGATCCGCTGACGGTGCAAAAACCCCTGGCCGATGCCTACTTGAATGCCTGGACCCGCACCGATCGCCCACCGAGAATCGGCGTGGTGCGGGCAATTTTCCCGGCAACGGATCGCGCCAGTGCCCAAGCGGAACTGGCGGTGGATATCGAGCGCCACATCCCGCGCCTGCAACGCGAAGGCCTGATCGATCAAGCCGTGGACCTGCAGGAGCACCTGCGCCTGATGAACGTGCACCACGGCCATCCCGACGAAGTGATCGCCAGCCTGCAACAGGACCCGTCCCTGCTGCCCTATGCTGACTACGTGATCGCCGTGGTCCAGGCCGAAAGCTCGACCCAGGCGCAGATCCTCAAGCGCCTGGAAATCATCGCCCGGGACATCGCCCCGGCCCTCGGATGGCGAGGACGAGAGTAGGATGATCAAACGCCCTGAAAGCGTCAGCTCCCGTAGCAGCTGTCGAGTGAAACGAGGCTGCGTAGCGGTGTGTCAGATACACCGCGAACGCAGCCTCGCCGGGGCTCGACAGCTGCTACGACGACGCGTGATGCTGATACCAAACTATGGAGCCCGTGTATGCCCCTTGAATTCAGTTGGTTGATGCCCCTCTGTACCCCCGACTGGGCGGCGCGGCCGGGGCAGTGGATCCAGCTGGCCCAGGCGGTGGAATACGCCGGCATCGACGGCCTGTGGATCCCCGGCGGCGCGCTGTGTGCCGACAGCCTCGGGGTGGCGGCGGCGTTGTGCGCCCACACCCGCCGGGTGCAATTGTCGGTGAGCGTACCGCCGGAAGTCATGCTGCCGGCGGCCCTGGCCACCACCCTGCAAAGCCTGCAATCGATCAGCAGCCACCGGGTGCGCCTGCACTTGCCCGACGGCGAACAAGGCAGCCTGCGCAGTGCGTTTGGCGAATGGCTGAACCGCGACCAGCGCAGCGAACGCATCGGCGAATACCTGGAGATTCTCCAACAACTGCTGGCACCGAATGACGGCGGCCTGGATTATCAAGGCCGCTATTTCCAACTGGAAAACGCCGGCGTCGCCCGCCGCGAACTGCCCGCGCCGCCACTGGTGCTGGACGACAGCCAAAGCCACGCGCTGGTGGCTGGCCACGCCCAGGTCTGCCTGTTGCGGCCTGGGCATCCGCAGTGGCTGGACCAGGAAATACAACGCTGGCGCCAGCTTCAGCCGGGCCTGGCCTTTGCCTGTACCTTCGGCTTGGTCATCGGCGACAGCGAGGACCTGGCCTGGGAAACTGCCGCCGCCCTGCTGCCGACCCAGGACCTGCCCAACCACCGCATCGCCACCGTGCCCCGCGACCGTCACCCGTTGCGCCAGTGGGAGATCCACCCGAACCTGCTGCGACTGCACCCTGGCCAACCGTTGATCCTGGTGGGCACGCCCCGCCAAATCGCCACGCGCCTGCAGGAACTGCACGGCCTGGGCCTTGGCCACATCATCCTGCAAGGCGGCCCGGCGGTCGGCGAAGTGCTGCGCTTTGGTGAACAGATCCTGCCGCTGCTTTTTCAACACGGCCTGCGCAAGGAGCGCCTGCACCATGAACACTGAGGTTCGCCCCCCGATCCAGCTCGACTGGTTCCTGCCCACCAATGGCGACGGTCGCCACCTCACCAGCAGCGGCCTGCCCAAGGTCGGGCTGTTCCAGCAAGGCGAACGTGCCCCCACCCTCGATTACCTGCGCCAGATCGTGCGGGCTACCGAACAGGCCGGGTTCGACGGGATCATGGTGCCCACCGCCAGCGGTTTCGAGGATCCGTGGCTGATTACCGCGGTGCTGGCCCAGGAGGTGCGACGGCTTAAATTCCTCCTGACGTTGCGACCAGGCATGGAGCTGCCGGCCTATACCGCCCACCGTGCGGCGACCTTGCAATTGCTCAGCGAGAATCGCCTGGCGTTGCATGTGGTGACGGGGTCCAGCCGTTTTGAGCAGCGTTCGTTGGGGGACTTTCTCGAACACGATGAGCGTTATGCGCGTACTGCGGAGTTTTTGCAGGTGTTCCAGGCGGTGTGGGCTGGCAAGCAGCCGGCGCATCCGGGGCGCTACTACCGCAGTGGGATCAACACGCCGGTGGCGCCTGGGGCCGAGGTGCCGGCGATCTATTTTGGGGGTGCCTCCGAGGCTGCCGAGCAGGTGGGGGCTGCCCATGGGCAGACGTACCTGATGTGGTGTGAGCCGCCGGCGATGATTGCCGAGCGGGTGCTGCGGATGCGTGAGTTGGCCGCGATGCAGGGGCGGACGTTGCGCTTTGGGTTGCGCTTGCACATCTTTGCCGATCGCACTGACGAGGCGGCCTGGGCGCATGTGGAGCGGCTGTTGGAGGAGATACCCAAGGACGCCATTGACCAGGCGCAGCGGCAGATGGCCAAGTATGAATCGGTGGGGCAGAGTCGCCAGACCGAGTTGATGAAAGGCCGTGGGCGTGGGGCGCGGGAGCTGGAGGTTTCGGCCAACCTCTGGGCCGGTGTGGGCCTGGTACGGGGCGGGGCCGGGACGGCGCTGGTGGGGAGTTATGAGCGGGTGGCGGAGCGGATCGAGGAGTATCACCAGCTTGGGGTGGACAGCTTTATTCTCTCGGGGTTTCCGCATCTGGAAGAGTCGATTCATGTGGGGGCGGAGGTGTTGCCTTTGTTGCGCAGGATTGGGGCTTCGGGGAGGGATGTTGAGGTGGGTCGGGGTTGACCAGAGCGGTGTACATATCCGTTATTTGGGTAACGGCTGATATTGGTTCCGCTCTTACAGCGGCCTACCGGC
>NZ_JACAPM010000046.1:0-8018 GCF_013385695.1 Pseudomonas sp. D8002 | reverse complement strand
GCCGGCCGGGAGGCCGCTGTGCCTTTGCTTTTGATTTTGATCTGACGGCCCCATTCAGCCCGAGTTACTTTGCCGCTTTTGCAAAGTGACTCGCTGTAAGAGCGAAACCATAAGCAGCCGTTACCCAAATAACGGATATGTACACCAAAAAATCAGGGTTTAACCCGCCCCTTGAGCATCCCATGATTCACCAAAAGCGTCCGCATGGCATTGCGCGTCACCCCCAACAACTCCGCCGTACGCAACTGATTAAACCCACAAAACGCAAACGCCTCCCGCACGATCAAATCCTCGATATCGTGCAACAACGAATCCCCCGGCACCTCGAACAACCGTAGCAACTGCTCCCGCACCACCTCCTGCGGAATCCTCGGCGCCCCGCTGTTAACGCTGGCATGCATCGCACTCAGCCCCGCAGAAAACTTCAAGTGCGACGGCATGATCGGCCTGTCCCCAGCCACCAAAAGCGCCAGGTGCACCACATTCTCCAGCTCACGAATATTCCCCGGCCACGGATAATCCAGCAACGCCTGGGTCGCCGACTCCGACAACATCGGCTCGGCGATTTTCAACCTGGCACTGTAGAGCCGCCGAAAATGCTCAACCAACGGCAGGATATCCAGCGGCCGCTCACGCAACGGCAACACCTGCACCTGCGCCACGTTGATGCGATAGAACAGGTCAAGACGAAAGTTGCCCGCCTCCACCGCCTGCTCCAGGTCGATGTTGGTGGCCGTCACCAGCCGGATATTGATCTTGATCGGCTTGCGCGACCCCACGCGCACCACTTCCTGCTCCTGCAATACCCGCAGCAGCTTCACCTGCAACGGCAGCGGCAAGTCACCGATCTCATCGAGGAACAGGGTGCCGCCATCGGCTTCTTCAAACCAGCCGATCCGCCGCCCCGAGGCCCCGGAAAACGAGCCGGCCTCATGCCCAAAAAATTCGCTTTCCGCAAGGTTCTCGCTGATGGCCCCACAGTTCACCGGCACAAACGCACCGGTGCGGCCGCTGGCGCTGTGGATATAGCGCGCCACCAGCTCCTTGCCGGTGCCGGTCTCGCCATTGATCAACACCGGCGCGTCACTGGGGCCGACACGTTGCAAATATTCGAGCAGTTGCAGGGAACGCGGGTCGGCAAAAACCAGCGCCTTGGCGCGAATCGACAACGGGTCTTTTTCGCCCTGGGGCAAAGTCAGGATCGGCGTGGGATGCCCGTGGGGACGGTTCATGAAAAGTATTTCCCGGCGACGAGGTGAAGGTACGTAAGGGAACTTTACTCAGTCACGCATATAACTAGAAATATTAAAAATTCATTAGTACATAACCGTTTATCGACGATGCGCCAGCGACCTCACGCAACGATCCCCCAGGCTTTGCACGCCCTGGACCAGCACCACCAACACAATCACCGTCACCACCATGATCTGGTTATTGAAACGCTGGTACCCATAACGAATCGCCAGGTCCCCCAGGCCGCCACCGCCAATCACCCCGGCCATGGACGAAAAGCCGATCAGCATCACCAGGGTCAGGGTCAACCCCGCAAGCAACGCAGGCAGCGCCTCCGGCAGCAGCACCTTGAAGATCACATGCCGAATATCCCCGCCCATGGCAACAATGGCTTCGATACGCCCCTTGTCCACTTCGTCCAGCGCGTTCTCGACAATCCGCGCAAAGAACGGAAAGGCGCCAATGGTGATCGGCACCACGGCGGCGGTGCTGCCCAATGTGGTGCCAACGATCAACCGGGTCAGTGGAATCAAGGCAATTAGCATCACCACAAAGGGCAATGAGCGGCCCAGGTTGATCACCGCACCCAGCACACGGTTCACCCGTGGCAGCGGGAACAGCCCGCCGCGGCGACTGACAAACAGCAGCACCCCCAGGGGCAGGCCGATCAGCAAGGTAAAGACCGCCGCCAGCAGCACCATGTACAGGGTTTCGCCAGTGGCCGCGAGCAGCAGTTGCAGGATGTCGTTCCAGTCCGTTTTCATACTGCCCTCACCGCTGGCAGGCTGGGGGCCAGTGAGCGGCCCAGGCTTGAGGCGGGATCGGCCTGCAATTGAATCAGGCTGCCGCTTTCCACCACACGCCCATTGGCCAGGGATACCGCGCTGTCGCAGATAGCCTTGACCACATCCAGCTCGTGGGTGATCAACACGATGGTCACCCCCAGTTGCCGATTGATACTGCGCAGCAGTTCCAGGATCGACGCGGTGGTTTCCGGGTCGAGGGCGCTGGTGGCTTCGTCCGACAGCAAATAATCCGGGCGCGCCGCCAGTGCCCGGGCGATGCCGACGCGCTGCTTCTGGCCGCCGGACAGTTGCGACGGAAAGGCCAGCGCCTTGTCACTCAGGCCGACCAGTTCCAGCAATTCCTTGACCCGGGCAACGCGCTCGGCCTTGGGCTGACCGGCGATTTCCAGGGGCACCGCCACATTGTCGGCGACGTTGCGTGAATGCAGCAGGTTGAAACCCTGGAAGATCATGCCGATACGCTGGCGTTGCTGGCGCAGTTGCTTGTCACTGAGCAGCGTCAGGTCCTGGCCGTCCATGAGGATGCGCCCGGAAGTCGGGCGCTCCAGCAGGTTCAGGCAGCGCAGCAAAGTACTCTTGCCCGCCCCGCTCCGCCCCACGATCCCGAAGATCGAACCGTCGGCAATCTGCAACGACACGTTATCCAGCGCCGGCGGCTGGCCATCGGCGTAGGTTTTGCTGACCTGCTCGACGACGATCATTCGACAGCTACCGGAATCACCGAGCCTGCATATTTCTCGGTGATGAACTTGGCCATCTCCGGCGAATTCAGGTCCTTGGCCAGCTGTTTGATCCGTGGGTCGTCCTGCAATTTCGGGGTGGTCACGAGGATATTCGCGTAGGGATTGCCCTGGGCTTTTTCCAGCCCAAGGGCATCCTTGGCCGGTGACAGGCCGGCCTCGAGGGCGTAGTTGCCATTGATCACGGCGAGGTCGACATCATCCAGGGCACGAGGAATCTGTGGTGATTCGATCTCGAGGATCTTCAGGTGCCTGGGGTTCTCGGCAATGTCCTTGGGCGTTGCCTGGTCCTTGGCCGGGTCGTTGAAACCGGGCTTGAGCGTGATCAGGCCGTTGGCTTGCAGCAGGTACAGCGCACGGCTCAGGTTGGTGACGTTGTTGGGCACGGCCACGGTGCCTTTATCCGGCACCTGGGTAAAGCTGGTGTGGCGATGGGAGTAGATACCCAGCGGCTCGATATGCACGATGGCCGCCACTGTGAATTTCTGGCCGAGAGCCTGTTCCTGGGAGTGCAGGTACGGCAAGTGCTGGAAGTAGTTGGCGTCCACATCACCGTGGGCCAGCAGTTCATTGGAGTTCACGCCGTTGGGGATTTCGATGATTTTCAGCTGCAGCTGCGGGTCGAGCTTCTGCACGTATTCGAGGATTTGCGCGTGGGGAATCGGGTCCGCCGCCACACGCAGGGCCTCGGCGGCCTGGGCGTCGAAGGAGGCAATCAGGACGGCCAGGGCCAGGGCTGTTTTCTTGAGCATGGTGATGTTCCTTATCAGGCGGACAGGGCTTGGGGAATCGTGGCATCGGCGTAAAACCGTTGGGCGACATCCGGATGGGAACGCAGGCGGCCCTTGAGGTAGTTCCAGCCGACGTCCCGCAGCAACGGGTTACGCGGGTCACTGGTGGGGCCGTGGGCATCGCGCAGCAACTCGGGCGGCAACTGATACACCGGCACCACCGCGTCCAGTTGCGCACCGAGGAAAAACGCCAGGGACAAACGCTCGCTGCCCAGGGGCGGCGATTCGACCCGGTGCACCGTGGCACGCAGGTAGCCGTTGGTGGCCAGTTCCAGCAACTCGCCGATGTTCACCACCAGGGTGTCGGGGCGCGGCGAAGCGTCGATCCAGCGGCCCTCCTCCACTTCCACTTGCAGGCCGGCCTGCTGGTCTTGCAGGAGGAAGCTGAGAAAGCCGGAATCCTTGTGGGCGCCGACGCCCTGGCGACTCTGCTGGGCGTGGCGGCCGGGGTAGCGGATCAGCTTGATGTGTTCGTTGGGCTTGTCACCATACAGCGGGTCGAAAGCGTTTTCCGGCAGCGACAAGGCCTGGGCAAAGGCGCGCAACAAGCGCAGGGACATCTGCGTCATCGCCTGCTGCCAGGCCAGTAACAAGGGCTTGAGTTCAGGCAACGCGGCAGGCCACTGGTTGGGGCCTTGCAGGCGCGACCAGGCCGGTGAATCCGGGCCTTGCCGCAGCGGCTCGCGCTCGGCGCCGAGGTCGAACTGCTCACGCAGGTCCGGCTGCCCCCGGGTGATCTCCGACGCGGCGCGGTTGTAGCCGCGAAAGTGCGGGGAGTTGATCATGCCGACAGCAAGCTTGTCGGCCTCCGGCAAGGCGAAAAACCGGCGCGCCTGCTGCTGCACCTGGGTGAGCAACCCGGCGTCGATGCCGTGGCCGGTGAGGTAGAAAAAACCGATATGCCGCGCAGCGTGGCGCAGGTCATCGAGAAACTGCCCACGCTGGGCCGGGCTGCCGTCGAGCAGCGCCAGGTCCAGCAGGGGCAAGGTGTTGATTGCCAGCGGGTGCGACATTGGGTGCTCACTCCATGAACAGGTACATGGAGTGGTGAAGCTAAACGATCTAAAAACCCCTCAATAAATACCTTTTTGGCATTAGCTTAGGTTGGCGCGTTCGCCGCCCTGGCTTCTTCCAGCAGGGCCTGGATGACTTTCTCCTGATTGTCGTAGCGGCCCTCGCCGAAATGGCTGTAGCGCACTTTGCCGGTGGCATCGAAGAAGTAATGGGCCGGCCAGTACTGGTTATCGAAGGCGCGCCAGATGCGGTAGTCGTTGTCGATGGCCACCGGGTAATGGATGTCCAGCTTCTTGACCTGGCTGCGTACGTTATCCAGGACTTTCTCATAGGCGTTTTCCGGCGTGTGCACACCGATCACCACCAACCCGTCCCTGGCGTACTTCTTTGCCCACTGATTGACGTACGGCAGGCTGCGCTGGCAGTTGACGCAGTCGTAGGTCCAGAAATCCACCAGCACCACCTTGCCCTTCAGGCCCTCGGCCGTCAGCGGCGGCGAGTTGAGCCAGGCCACCGCGCCGTCGAGGGACGGCATGCGCTCATCGGACTGGCTGAAACTTTCGGCATCGACGTTGTTGATCAGGTAGTTCACCGCCTTGGGCACGCCGACCAAGGCAACCACCAGTGCCAACAGCAGCAGGCCTTTTGAGCGGCGCAGGTATCGGATGAAGTTCATGGGTGTCACCTCGTGGCCGGGGGTGTTTCAGCGCGTTTGCGAGCCGCGCCGTTTTGCGCCAGCGGCGTGTTCTGGAAGCAGGTTTCACTGCCGGTGAGTTTTTTCGCGGTAGCGGCGTTCACATCCGCCGCCACACCCGCCATGGAAAACGCCAGGGCACTGAGAAAGCTGTTGAGTGGGGTCATGGCCGGTCTCCTCAGCTGCCTTCAAGGCAATTGCTGGAAAATTTGCGGTAGTCGAGGACGTGGCGCTGGCCCTCGGAATCGAGGTAGGTCAGGTGCGAGTTGACGATGCCGCACAGCGCGCCACCGGACTCTTCGGAGATCGACAGCACCTGGTGGATATCCGGCTGGCTGGCGGTGGTTTCGGCATGGGCGGCAATACTCAGGCCAGTGAGTAAGGCAAACAGGTAACTGGCATAGGCAGCTTTGATAGTCATGGGTGGTTCCCCGGGGGTTTCAAGTGGGCCGAGGCGGATTACCTCGATGGGCTCATTTGAACCTTGCGAGGTATCCGGATTGTGTCGGCCAGGCCCGGATTTTTGCGTCGATGTGTATCTCGTCACCGCCAGATACACTGCAATACAAAGGGCACAAGGCAAGCCCGCCGCCAGTGGCTAGACTGCGCATCAATGACTAATCAACGAGGAAGGCAGCATGGATCACGTCGATCACATTCTGATTGTCGATGACGATCGGGAGATCCGCGAACTGGTGGGCAACTACCTGAAAAAGAACGGCCTGCGCACCACCGTGGTGGCTGACGGCCGGCAGATGCGCAGCTTCCTCGACACCACGCCGGTGGACCTGATCGTGCTGGACATCATGATGCCCGGCGACGACGGCTTGCAGCTGTGCCGCGAACTGCGGGTGGGCAAGCACAAGGCCACGCCGATCCTGATGCTCACCGCGCGCAACGATGAAACCGACCGCATCATCGGCCTGGAAATGGGCGCCGACGATTACCTGGTCAAGCCCTTCGCCGCCCGTGAACTGCTGGCCCGCATCAACGCCGTGCTGCGGCGCACACGGATGCTGCCGCCAAACCTGGTGGTGACCGAAAGCGGCCGGCTGATCCGCTTTGGCCGCTGGCGCCTGGACACCACCGCCCGCCATCTGCTGGACGAAGACAACACCCTGGTGGCCTTGAGCGGTGCCGAATACCGTTTGCTGCGCGTCTTCCTCGACCATCCGCAACGGGTGCTCAACCGTGACCAGTTGCTGAACCTGACACAGGGCCGGGACGCGGACCTGTTCGACCGCTCCATCGACCTGCTGGTCAGCCGCCTGCGCCAGCGCCTTTTGGACGACGCCCGCGAACCGGCCTACATCAAGACCGTGCGCAGCGAAGGCTATGTGTTCTCCCTGGCCGTGGAAATCCTTGGGGACCCGGCATGACCCTCACGTTCCGCTGGCCGCGCACCCTCGCGGCGCAACTGACGGTAATTTTTATCGTCAGCCTGCTGTGCGCCAACGCCCTGTCGTTCAGTGCGCAGTTCTATGAGCGCTACATGAGTGCCCGCAGCGTAATGCTGGGCAACCTGGAAAACGACGTATCGACGTCGATCGCGATCCTCGACCGCCTGCCCGCCGCCGAGCGTGCCAGCTGGCTGCCGCGCCTCGACCGCAACGCCTACCGCTACCTGCTGAATGCCGGCGAACCCGGCGAGCCGATGGCCAGCGACAACGTGCCCATGGCCGCGACGTCGATTTCCGATGCGTTGGGAGAGCATTACCCACTGACGTTTCGCGACATCCCGGGCCTGCAAAAACACTTCCAGGCGCACCTGACCCTGGCCGATGGCAGCCCGGTCACGATTGATGTCTATCCCAAGCCGATCCCGTTTGCGTTCTGGCTGCCGGTGGTACTGGTGCTGCAACTGGTGGTGTTGCTGGTGTGCACCTGGATCGCCGTGCGCATCGCCATCCGCCCGCTGACACGCCTGGCACGGGCAGTGGAAACCCTCGACCCGAATGCCCGCCCGACGCCGCTGGACGAAACCGGCCCCACCGAGGTGGCGCATGCGGCGGCGGCGTTCAACGAAATGCAGAAACGGATTGCCGAGTACCTCAAGGAGCGCATGCAGATTCTGGCGGCGATCTCCCATGACTTGCAGACGCCGATCACCCGCATGAAATTGCGTGCCGAGTTCATGGAGGACTCGGTGGACCGGGAAAAGCTCTGGAGTGACCTGGGGGAAATGGAGCATCTGGTGCGCGAGGGTGTGGCTTACGCTCGCAGTGTGCATGGGTCGACCGAGGCCAGTTGCCGGATCGACCTGGATGCGTTTCTCGACAGCCTGGTGTTTGATTACCAGGATATGAACAAGCAAGTGAGTTTGACCGGTAAAAGCGCGGTGGTTTTGGATACGCGGCCCCATGCGTTGCGTCGGGTGCTGGTGAACCTGGTGGACAACGCGCTGAAATTTGCCGGGGAGGCGCAGTTGGAGGTGGGGTCGACGGCGGCGGGTGAGCTTTCGATCAAGGTGCTGGACCGGGGGCCGGGGATTGCCGAGGATGAACTGGTGCAGGTGATGCAGCCGTTTTACCGGGTGGAGAGTTCGCGTAATCGTGGCACTGGTGGTACAGGGCTGGGGTTGGCGATTGCCCAGCAACTGGCGGTGGCGATTGGTGGGGAGTTGACGTTGAGCAACCGGGACGGCGGGGGGTTGTGTGCGCAGGTTCGGCTGGAGCTGTGACGGGCGGTGTGTATATCCATTATTTGGGTGATGGCTTGTATCGGTTCCGCTCTTACAGCG
>NZ_JACAPM010000045.1:0-1695 GCF_013385695.1 Pseudomonas sp. D8002 | reverse complement strand
CGCCGATCCGCAACGGCGCATCGGGGAATTGCCGCTGCTGGACGCGACCGAGCAACAGCACAACATCGCCCAGTGGAACCCCGGCCCGCGCAGCTTCCCAAGCGACACCTGCGCCCATCAACTGATCGCCGAGCAGGCCCGTCAACGGCCTGACGCCGTGGCCCTGCGTTGCAACGGCCAGACCCTGACCTACGCCGAACTGAATGCCCAGGCCAACCGCCGTGCGCATCAGTTGATCGCTCACGGCGTGGGGCCGGACGTGCTGGTGGGCCTGGCCGCGGAGCGGGGTATCGAGATGATCGTCGGGCTGCTGGCGATCCTCAAGGCCGGCGGCGCCTATGTGCCGCTCGACCCAACCTACCCGCAGGACCGCCTGGCCTACATGATGCAAGACAGCGGCATCCAGCTGCTGCTGGCCCAGGCGTCGCTGGCCGGTCAATTGCCGGTGCCTGACGGCGTGAAAACCCTGCTGCTGGATACCGACGTCAGCGCCTTTGCCGACAGCGACCCGCAAGTCGTCGTGGATCCTTCGAACCTCGCCTACGTGATCTACACCTCCGGTTCCACCGGCAACCCCAAAGGCACCTTGCTTGCGCACCACAACATCCTGCGTCTGTTCGCGGCCACTGAACCGTGGTTCGGTTTCGGCCCGCAGGACGTCTGGAGCCTGTTTCACTCCTATGCTTTCGACTTCTCGGTCTGGGAAATTTTCGGCGCACTGCTGCACGGTGGCGAGCTGCTGATCGTGCCGTACGACGTCAGCCGCTCGCCCCAGGAATTCCTCGACCTGTTGTGCGACGCGGGCGTCACGGTGCTCAACCAGACGCCGTCGGCGTTCAAACAGTTGATGCACGTGGCTTGTGCCGACTCACGGGCCAATGCCCTGCGCTACGTGGTATTCGGCGGCGAGGCGCTGGACGTCAAGAGCCTGCGCCCATGGTTCGAACGGTTTGGCGACAGCGCGCCACAGCTGATCAACATGTACGGCATCACCGAAACCACGGTGCACGTCACCTACCGTCCGCTGTCGGTGGCTGATCTCGAGCTGGACGCCAGCAGTCCGATTGGCGAACCGATAGCCGACCTGTCGTGGTACCTGCTCGACGGTGAACTGAACCCGGTGGCCAAAGGCTGCATCGGTGAACTGTATGTTGGCCGCGCCGGCCTGGCCCGGGGCTACCTGAAGCGTGGCGACCTGACGGCACTGCGTTTTATTCCCGACCCGTTCGGCGAAAGCGGTGTGCGGTTGTACCGCACCGGTGACCTGGCGCAATACCGCAGCGACGGGGTGATCGAGTACATCGGCCGGATTGACCATCAGGTGAAAATCCGTGGCTTCCGTATCGAACTGGGTGAAATTGAAGCGCGCCTGAACGCCCTGGCGGCGGTGCGCGAAGCCGTGGTGTTGGCCCAGGAAGGGCTGAACGGCCAGCAATTGGTGGCTTACGTGATCCCGGCGCAAGGCGCCGAGGATGCAGGCGCCCTCAAGGCGCAGTTGAAAGCGGACCTGCCGGACTACATGGTACCGACGCACCTGCTGTTCCTGAATGAATGGCCACTGACCGCCAACGGCAAGCTCGACCGCAAGGCCCTGCCGCAGCCGGACGCAAGCCAGGTACAGCACGAATACGTGGCGCCGCAAAGCGCGCTGGAACAGCAAATCGCAACCGTCTGGCAAGACGTGCTGAAACTGGA
>NZ_JACAPM010000044.1:0-78102 GCF_013385695.1 Pseudomonas sp. D8002 | reverse complement strand
TACCTAAATAACGGATATGTACACAACATACCTAACCCAAAACCTCACAACCCTAACGCAACCCACTGAATCCAAACCATAAAAAAACGGCGCTCACGGGGCGCCGTTTTTCACATCCGCAGCGAACACCCTTTAGTAGTAGGCGTTTTCTTTCTGCGTATGGTCAGTCACATCCCGCACACCCTTGAGCTCCGGAACCCGCTCAAGCAGCGTACGCTCAATACCCTCACGCAAGGTCACGTCCGCCTGGCCACAGCCCTGGCAACCGCCACCAAACTTCAACACAGCAATACCATCATCAACCACATCAATCAGGCTAACCTGACCACCGTGGCTGGCCAACCCAGGGTTGATCTCGGTCTGCAGGTAATAGTTGATGCGCTCGTTAATCGGGCTATCCGCATTAACATTCGGCACCTTGGCGTTCGGCGCCTTGATGGTCAGTTGGCCGCCCATGCGATCCGTGGCGTAATCAACCACCGCATCGTCAAGAAACGCTTCACTGAACGCATCGATATACGCGGTGAAGCTTTTCAGCCCCAACGCCGTATCTTCAGGTTTTTCTTCTCCCGGCTTGCAGTAGGCAATGCACGTCTCAGCGTACTGGGTGCCGGGCTGGGTGATAAAGACGCGGATGCCAATGCCCGGGGTGTTCTGCTTCGACAGCAGATCAGCCAGGTAATCGTGGGCGGCGTCGGTAATGGTTATGGCGGTCATGGAAACTCCTCGCAGGCTTGCCGGCAGTTTACGCCAAATTATTACCGAGGTACAAAGTCCTAGTATTTTTGTCGGGAAAGAACCAACCGTTCGTCGCCATCGAACCAGCCTTTGAGCCGACGATAACTGCCCTTTTCCAGCCAGTGGTAGCTGGCCAGCGACCCAAGGGCGATCAGCACCACGCACACGCCGAGCATCACGTAGGCGTTAACCCCATAACGCTGGGCGACAAAACCACCCGCCGACAGCACCAGCACGTGCATCAGATAGACCGAGTAGGAACAATCCCCCATCACCTTGAGCAGCCAGCTGCGCTCGAAATAGCGTTCCATCGAGATACAGGCCACCACCAGCACCGCACTCGGCAAGCCCCAGGTCAGGGCCCGCGGCGATGCCGGCCAGTGATAGATCGCCAACAATGCCCCCGCAATCCCCAGTAATGGAAGCCACAGCCCGGGGCGAATCCAGCCCTTGCGGTAGAGCATGCCGATGCCTATCCCCAGCAGGAACTCATACACGATGTCCGAACGATAGAAATCGCTGATCCAGCCGAAAGAAGTCCACGCCTGGCACACTGCGAACAACAACGCGCCCACCACCAGCACCCGCCACTGCCGGCGAAACAGCAACGCCCACGCAAACAGCACGTAGAAGAGCATCTCGTAGTTCAGGGTCCAGCCGACATTCAAGGTCGGGTACACCCCATAACCACCGGGATTTTCGGAAGGTATGAACAACAAGGACATCAACACATGGGCCGCATCTACGCTCTGGTCCGGCAACACCGGCCGCGCAAATACCACCAGCAGCGCCATCAACAGCGTGTAGAACCAGTAGGCCGGGACGATTCGCAGCAGGCGATACAGCAGGAATCGCCAGGGCGGCAGCTGTTTGTTCTCGGTGGAGAGGAAGATCACCAGGCCGCTGATCACAAAAAACACATCCACGCCCGCCGCACCTTTGTCGACAAACAGGTGGCCCAGCGCCGAATCGGCCTTAAAGCCAAAGAAAATCTGCATGAAGTGATGACCCACCACGGTCCAGGCCGCCAGGGCGCGCAGTGCCTGTACTGAAATCAACATCGTCGACCCGCTCTCCCAACCCTCGACACCGGTTATTCAGGTGCCTCTGGCTTGGGACAGCCGTCGACGGTCAAAGGTCGATCAAAGATTCTCGTAGCGGTTCATGTCCAGCACGCCTTCTTCCAGCGGCGTGGTTTCGTGGAGGTACTGCGACAGGTCGTGGAAGTACTGCCAGAACTGCGGATGGCTGCGGCGAATGCCCCAACGGTCGACAATCTTCTCGAAGCGATTGGCGTCTTTGGCATTCTCCAAGGCGGCGACAAACGCCGGCACCTGCTCCGCCGGAATGTTGAACATGAAGTTCGGGTAGCTGCTCAGCACGCCGGGATAGATAGTCAAGGTGTCCAGGCCCGGCTGATAGCGATAAGCCTCACCGAGCATAAAGGCCACGTTGCTATGGGCACGGTTACGCAAAAGGCTGTACATCTCACGTTTGCCGCTGCGGGTTTCGATGCGCAGCATGGTCGCTTCCGGCAACAGGTCGATCACTTTGAGCCCCGCCGCCGGGCGATTGGTCAGGCGGCTCAGGGCCTGTTCGGCGTCCTGCAGTGCCGGGTCGATGCCAGGACGCGAGCAATAGGCGCTGATGCAACGGTTGATCGGGTCCGGGCTGGCGTTCAGGTCGCCGTAACGGGTCAGCAACTGGTTGGCGAAGTCACGCTTGGGGTCTTTTTCATTGAGCTTGAGGCCCGTGGGCTTGTCATCGTCAATGGCTTCATAGTCCAGCCACAGCTTGACCTTACCGCTGTTCTGGTACCAATCGTCGAGGAAACCATCCCGCGAATCCGCCGGCATCAGGCGCAGGAAGTTCTGCTCGGCACCGTTGCGGATCAGGTCGAAATACAGGCGCGTCTGGGCCTGATGGGAAACGTTGCCGAACACATCGAAATTCACCGCCAACTGGTAGTAGGTGCGCTCCAGCAGCGGATAGTCGAACAGCCACAGGGTTTGCGGCACTTCACCAATCAAGCCCTTGGTCACCGAGGCGCTGTCGAAGTGACGGAAGATGCTCAACAAGGCGTTGTCGTTGCCCGCCCACAGGCTCGACCAGCTCGGCGGCGGCAGGTCGGCATAACTGTCCCGGCGCAACGCTTCGTACTCGTTGCGCTTGTCGCGGTATTTGAGCCAGAGGCTGAGCACGCTGCCCACATCGTCAATCTGCCCCGGCATCGCCAGCAACGGCGTGGCCTGGCCGCGGTAGCGGGCATCGGTGATATACAGGTCGTGGTCGGGGTCCTGGAACAGGGTCCAGAAGTTGTCGCGGATCACGTCCGTGGCGATCTGGCCCCGGCATACCGGCCCGCGAATAAAGGTGCGCACGAAGTATTCGGCGTTATCCAGCATGAACTGGTAGCGCGCCTTGGCCGGAATCGCCTCGAAGGTCTCGAACGGGTTCGCACGCCGGCCCGGCCCGTAGCCCGGCAAGGCTTGCACCTGCCAGTCATCGGTATAGAACAGCGACTTGATCCGGGCCATCTTCTCGGCGCTGAACGGATAGGTGATGTGAGTCTTGTGCACGATCACCCCCTGCACCGGCCACAGGCGGTAGTACACCTGGGTGCCCGGGTCGTCGTTGGGGCGGCGGGTGTTGATCAGGTCGATCGGCTGCCCGCTCGGGGTGCGCGAGCGTACCCACTGGAAGAAATGCCCCGGCTCGCCGCCTTCAAAGTAGATGTGGGCAAGGAACAGGTGCTCGAACAACCAGCGCGCCACCAGGCTTTCCCGGGCCCCGGGCTGGTTGAACAGGTTTTCCCATTGCTGCACTTGCAAGGCTTCCTTGGCACTCGGGGCCAGGCCTTGTTCGTCGATCGGTGCGCCGGAGGCCAGCCAGCGTTGCAGGGTCTGGTACTGCTGGTCGGTCAGGCCGGTGACGGCCAGGGGCATGCCTTCCTTCGGGTGGTTACCTGCGTAGGCGTTGAACTCCCCCGGCATCGGGCAGGTGTTTTCGCGGCTCAGGCCCAGCACGATGTCGTCGGGCAGCTTGGCGTTGGGCGCAAGCGGCGCGTTATGCCCCAGCTCCAGCATGCGCGCCATCAGTGCGGCCTGGCTGCCCTGGGCGTCGAGTACCGAGTAGAAATCCTTTTGCTGCCAGGCGGCTTTGCCGAAGGCGTCATAGAACAAACGGGTGGGCTGGCTGGCCTGGCTGCGCTCGCCGTCGTACACCGGCACCTTGGTCGCGCCACGTGCGGCGCCTTCGGCACTGCCCAGGTTGAGCTGGCAGGCCGAGTCGTAGCAGGCGTGGCAGGCTACGCATTTCTCGGTGAAGATCGGCTGGATGTCACGGGTATAAGAGATCGCCGGGGCGGGACCTTCTGCCTGTGCGGTAAGGGCGAACAGCGCAAACGCGGCGCTGACGATGAGGCGAAGTGACATGTTTCCGGTCCCGATTCAATGCGTGTAGTGAAAAACCCGTCGATTCTACCGATGTAACGCCCCCGCCAACATGAGCGATATTCATGCAAACCCAGCACATGCTCTAAAAGCGCACAGGTTTGTTATGATCTTCGCCCTCCGTAATACCTGACCAGAGTAGTCCCATGCCCGATCGTAGCGCTCGTCTGCAAGCCCTCCACCAAGCCCTCAAGGAACGCATCCTGATCCTCGACGGCGGCATGGGCACGATGATCCAGAGCTATAAACTGGAAGAGCAGGACTACCGTGGCAAACGCTTCGCCGACTGGCCGAGCGACGTCAAGGGCAATAACGACCTGCTGGTGATCACCCGTCCGGACGTGATCGGCGGCATCGAAAAAGCCTACCTGGATGCCGGCGCCGACATCCTGGAAACCAACACCTTCAACGCCACGCGCATTTCCATGGCCGACTACGGCATGGAAGACCTCGCCTACGAATTAAACGTAGAAGGCGCGCGCCTGGCGCGCAAGATCGCCGACGCCAAGACCCTGGAAAACCCGGCCAAGCCGCGCTTCGTCGCCGGCGTGCTCGGTCCGACCAGCCGTACCTGCTCGCTGTCGCCCGACGTAAACAACCCCGGCTACCGCAACGTGACCTTCGATGAGCTGGTGGAAAACTACACCGAAGCCACCAAAGGCCTGATCGAAGGCGGCGCCGACCTGATCCTGATCGAAACCATTTTCGACACCCTCAACGCCAAGGCCGCGATCTTCGCCGTACAGGGCGTGTTCGAAGAATTGAACGTCGAACTGCCGATCATGATCTCCGGCACCATCACCGACGCCTCCGGCCGCACCCTCTCGGGCCAGACCACCGAAGCGTTCTGGAACTCGGTCAGCCACGCCAAGCCGCTGTCCGTGGGCCTGAACTGCGCACTGGGGGCGAGCGAGCTGCGTCCGTACCTGGAAGAGCTGTCGAACAAGGCCAACACCCACGTTTCCGCCCACCCGAACGCCGGCCTGCCCAACGAATTCGGCGAGTACGATGAACTGCCGTCGGAAACCGCCAAGGTCATCGAAGAATTCGCCCAGAGCGGCTTCCTGAACATCGTCGGTGGTTGCTGCGGTACCACCCCGGGCCATATTGAAGCCATCGCCAAGGCCGTGGCCGGTTACGCACCGCGCCCGATCCCGGACATTCCGAAAGCCTGCCGCCTGTCGGGCCTGGAACCGTTCACCATCGATCGCAGCTCGCTGTTCGTCAACGTCGGCGAGCGCACCAACATCACCGGTTCCGCCCGCTTCGCCCGCTTGATCCGTGAAGACAACTACACCGAAGCCCTGGAAGTCGCCCTGCAGCAGGTGGAAGCCGGTGCCCAGGTGATCGACATCAACATGGACGAAGGCATGCTGGATTCGAAGAAGGCCATGGTGACCTTCCTCAATCTGATTGCCGGCGAGCCGGACATCTCCCGCGTGCCGATCATGATCGACTCCTCCAAGTGGGAAGTGATCGAGGCTGGCCTGAAGTGCATCCAGGGTAAGGGCATCGTCAACTCCATCAGCATGAAGGAAGGCGTGGAGCAGTTCATTCACCACGCCAGGCTGTGCAAGCGCTACGGCGCGGCGGTGGTGGTGATGGCGTTCGACGAAGCCGGCCAGGCCGACACCGAAGCGCGCAAGAAAGAAATCTGCAAACGCTCCTACGACATCCTGGTGAATGAAGTCGGCTTCCCGCCGGAAGACATCATCTTCGACCCGAACATCTTCGCGGTCGCCACCGGTATCGAAGAGCACAACAACTACGCCGTCGATTTCATCAACGCCTGTGCCTACATCCGCGACGAGCTGCCGTATGCGCTGACCTCCGGCGGCGTGTCCAACGTGTCGTTCTCGTTCCGTGGCAACAACCCGGTGCGTGAGGCCATCCACTCGGTGTTCCTGCTGTATGCGATCCGCAACGGCCTGACGATGGGTATCGTCAACGCCGGCCAGTTGGAGATCTACGACCAGATCCCGGCCGAGCTGCGTGACGCGGTGGAAGACGTGGTGCTCAACCGCACCCCGGAAGGCACCGACGCCCTCCTCGCCATTGCCGACAAGTACAAGGGCGACGGCAGCGTCAAGGAAGCCGAGACCGAAGAATGGCGTGGCTGGGAAGTCAACAAGCGCTTGGAACACGCGCTGGTCAAGGGCATCACCACCCACATTGTCGAAGACACCGAAGAATCCCGGCAGTCGTTCGCGCGCCCGATCGAGGTGATCGAAGGCCCGCTGATGTCCGGCATGAACATCGTCGGCGACCTGTTCGGCGCCGGCAAAATGTTCCTGCCCCAGGTGGTGAAATCCGCCCGGGTGATGAAGCAGGCCGTGGCCCACTTGATCCCGTTCATCGAGCTGGAAAAAGGCGACAAGCCGGAAGCCAAGGGCAAGATCCTGATGGCCACGGTGAAGGGCGACGTGCACGACATCGGCAAGAACATCGTCGGCGTGGTGCTGGGTTGCAACGGCTACGACATCGTCGACCTGGGCGTGATGGTCCCGGCCGAGAAAATCCTGCAGGTGGCCAAGGAACAGAAGTGCGACATCATCGGCCTGTCCGGGCTGATCACCCCGTCCCTGGACGAGATGGTGCACGTCGCCCGCGAGATGCAGCGCCAGGATTTCCACCTGCCGCTGATGATCGGTGGCGCCACCACTTCCAAGGCCCACACGGCCGTGAAGATCGAGCCCAAATACAGCAACGACGCGGTGATCTACGTCACCGACGCCTCCCGCGCCGTGGGCGTGGCGACGCAATTGCTGTCCAAGGAATTGAAGCCGGCATTCGTCGAGAAAACCCGCCTGGAATACATCGACGTGCGCGAGCGCACCTCCAACCGCAGCGCGCGCACCGAGCGCCTGAGCTACCCGGCCGCCATCGCCAAGAAGCCGCAGTTCGACTGGAGCAGCTACACGCCGGTCAAGCCGACGTTTACCGGCGCCAAGGTGCTGGACAATATCGACCTCAACGTCCTGGCCGAGTACATCGACTGGACACCGTTCTTCATCTCCTGGGACCTGGCCGGCAAGTTCCCGCGCATCCTCACCGATGAAGTGGTGGGTGAAGCGGCGACGGCGCTGTACGCCGACGCACAGGAAATGCTCAAGAAGCTGATCGACGAAAAACTCATCAGCGCCCGCGCGGTGTTCGGTTTCTGGCCGACCAACCAGGTGCAGGACGATGACCTGGAAGTCTACGGCGATGACGGCCAGCCGATTGCCAGGCTGCACCATTTGCGCCAGCAGATCATCAAGACCGACGGCAAGCCGAACTTCTCCCTGGCCGACTTCGTCGCGCCCAAGGACAGCGGCGTGACCGACTACATCGGTGGCTTTATCACCACCGCCGGCATCGGCGCTGAAGAAGTGGCGAAGGCCTACCAGGACGCCGGCGACGACTACAACTCGATCATGGTCAAGGCCCTGGCCGACCGCCTGGCCGAAGCCTGCGCCGAGTGGCTGCACCAGCAGGTGCGTAAAGAGCACTGGGGCTACGCCAAGGACGAAGTGCTGGATAACGAAGCGCTGATCAAGGAGCAGTACAGCGGTATCCGCCCTGCCCCGGGTTACCCGGCGTGCCCGGACCACACCGAGAAGGCCCAGTTGTTCCAACTGCTGGACCCTGAGGCCCAGGAGATGCACGCCGGCCGCAGCGGCGTGTTCCTGACCGAGCACTACGCGATGTTCCCGGCAGCGGCTGTCAGCGGCTGGTACTTCGCTCACCCGCAGGCGCAGTACTTTGCGGTGGGCAAGATCGACAAGGACCAGGTCGCCAGCTACACCGCCCGCAAGGACCAGGACCTGAGCGTGACCGAACGCTGGCTGGCGCCGAACCTGGGTTACGACAACTAAGTCGTGATGCGCTGACCCGGGCGTCCAGCCGGCTGGGCGCCCGGGTCAGATCCCCAGGTCCCTCCTCGCCCGCCCCGAAAGCCTGAGCGCCAGTGCCTGTTGCTCGGCAAGGTTTTCGGTGTCCAAGGCTGCGACTTCGCTCAGGTATTGGGCGCTGAGGTCCGGGTGAAGCTCCTCGAGGGCATCTACCTTGACCTGATGCGCCTGGGCCAACACCGAAAACTCTTCGGGATACAGCTTCTGCAAGTAGCTGACCCAGTACGGGCGCTTGACCAGCTCCTGCATAAACACCGGGGTGCTCTCTCTGGCCACAATGGCGGTATACGCCTGATCGATATTGGCCTGGGTCACCCGGGACAGGTTGCGGTACAGCATGGTGGACGGTTGGTGAGGCAGATCCAGGCGCTCGGCCAGGCCAATGCGGTAGGCCAGGCGAATTTCCGCCGGATCGATGCCGGGGCTGCGGTTGATCGCTTCGCCAGCAATGCGCTCCGCTTCATCGAGACGGATCATGCGCCGGGCCAGGTTGAACAGCGTGGTGCCTTCCTGCCCGGGTGCAAGGGCCCTCAGGGCCTTGAACTCATACACGCTGACTTCAAGATCACTGAACAGGAGGATCCAGCCGTCACCACAGGTAGCCCTTACCCGCATCGCCTGGGCCTGGCCAAATAGTTGTTCGCGCAAGTGCGGGTATTGCTCCGCCGCCTCAAGCACCGCCCACACCCGGCGAGTCAGGTCGGCGCGGTCGTGCAAGAAATCCTGGGCGTTTTTCAACTGGGAAATGATGTAGAAAAAATCCTCGCTGTTTTCGGCCTGCTTGAGCACGCTCCATACCCGGTGGCGGGCCGAATCGGCGGCAATACCCGAGAACCATTGGGCCTTTTGTTGTTCCGGGGTCAAGAGTTCAGGGTGGATGTCCGACCCGGAGCTGCTATCGGTACTGTGGTACCCCTCCAGTGCGTCTTCCAGTTCCTCGGCGGAAAATCCCAGGCCACAATCGGTCTGCTGCTGGTAGACGCGCAAGCGTGCAAGATCTTCCTCAAACAGCAGGTTATCGGACAGGTCCGTGCCCCACATCAGAGCGCTGTGCTGGGGCAGCAACGCGTCTTCAGGGATGGTTTCGATACGGTTGCTGCGCAGGTCCAGGTGGCGCAACTGCGCAGCCTGGAGGACACCCTGCGGCCACGCCAGAAGGTTATTGCCACGCAGTTCCAATGACTGCAATTGAGGCAGGCTGCTGATGTCCAAAGAATCGAGGACGTTCTCACTCAGGTCCAGGCGCTCCAGCGCGGTCAGCCGATTGAGCTGGCCCTGCAGCTCGCTGCGATAGCGCAGTTCGTTATGGCTCAGGCGCAGCTCGGTGAGTGTCGAGCATTCGCCGACGGCGTCGGGCAGGCTCATCAGGCCATTATTGTTGAGAGTCAGGGTACGTAGCTTGGGAAACGCCCGCAGGAACGCATTGGAGCCCTGCTCAGTAAGCTTGACTGCGTTGAGGTTCAACACCCTCACATGGGCCAACGGCTCGGGTAACGCCGGCAGGTCACCCAGATACAGGTCGTTCAATTGAAGGACCTCGCGCCCATCGCCCGGCGCAACCTCGGGGTGCGCCCGCAAGGTATGGCGCCAACTGTCGATAAGCCTGTCGGCCGCGCGACGACGGTCCACCGCGCTGACCCAGCCGCTCCCCTGGCGATAACCGCGAATATCGATCCAGTCGTTCAACACCCGCACCATACCCCGGTAGCCCGTGCGCCACCGAACCAGGCATGCCTCGACCTCCAGTGCGCCCAGGCCACTGGCAAGCAGTTCGTCAATGCGCCGTACCGCATCGCGCGTGGACAACGCCGGGTCTATTTGTTGCAGACGCTGCGCAGGTGTCTGCCGAACTTCACTGTTGGGCACCTCTACCTCCAGCGCGAGGAGCAGATCGGGACTGTCCGTGACCTCCAGGGGAAAGTATTCCGGATCGCCCCCCGTTCTGCCCTCCGCCAGCCCTTCGCGGGGAATGCCCAAGGGTTTGTCCAGGTAAAAGCTCGGGCCAAAAACCGGCAGCATGGCCGGTGCGACGTTCAACGGATTGTCCTGGTAGGTACGCAGGGCAAAACGCTGTATGTCGGCACAGGCCGGCAAGGTCAGGCGACAGCCACGCACGTTGCTGCTCAGCATCAGCAGGTCATGGCCGGTCAGTGCAGCCTGGGGGATCGTGGTAATAGCGCTGTAGCTCAGATCCACTTGACGCAGTTCGGGTAATGCCAGCCAACCTGTCGGCCAGGCGGTGGTCGCGGTGTGGCTCAGGTTCAGGCTGCGCAGCTGGTTGAGCCCACTGACATCCAGGGTACCCACACGGTTGTAATCCAGGTTCAACCCTCGAAGCGTGACCAGGGCGCTGAGGCGCTGCTGTATCGCCTCAGTGATCGTCAACTGGTTGTGCGCCAGGTCCAGCTGTTTGAGAGACCTCAACTGCGTCAGGGACGCCGGCAGGTCCATCAGGTTGCTGCGGCTCAGGTCCAGGCCGTGGATTTGGGTGAACTGGAGGAGGAAATCGTTCAATGCCGCCACTGAAACCCGGGTGCCTGCGAGGTTCAAGCGCTGCACGTGGGCAAAAGCTGCGGCCGGCATCGGCGGCAAATCCCCCAGTACCGTACCCGACAGGTCCAGCATGACCCCCTCGGAGGCGGCTGGCGAAGAAGGCCCGGCCACCTCACGGGGGGAGGCAAAACGTCGGTCGAGGCCATCGCGCCAGTAAGCCATGAGCTTGTCTGCCGCACGTTGACGATTGAGCGGGTCCACCGGTCGCCGGTCGACCTCCACTTCCCTGCCCTGCCACTCTTCCAGCGCCTGCTGCAAGGTTGCATGTTCATCCAGCAAGGCGTGCACACGGGTCAACTTGGCGTCACTGGTCAACCGATGGCGCCGCAGGTACGCCAAGGCACTGGGCGCAAACGCCGGGTCGCTGTCTTTCAGGCGTCGCAACGCGCCTTCACAATAAGCGTCCACCATCAGCACTTCATCCACCAAATGCCCCGGGTGGTTTTTCACGTGCTGATACACCGGCATGAACGCACGCCGCTCAAACGCTGCCCAGTTGAGGGTAAGGCCACGCCACAGGCGCTCGTGGCCCTCAAGCATTGCCGCCGGCATGGTATTTATCCCGGTCGCCAACAGGTCGAGCGTCTCCAGTTTGTCCAACGTCAGAACACCTACCGGCCACTCTTTCAGGGCGCCCGCCACCCGCAAGGCAAGCAGCTGTTTCAAGCCGCTGACATCCAATGCCTCCAGCGCGCCCGTCAGGGCCAACCGGCGCAACTGGCTTAACGTGTTAAGGCGTTGCAAAAAGACCGGCGAGTAGGTCAGGCCCCAGCCGTCGATCGACAACTCTTCAAGCTTGGGAAACAGCCCAAGGCCCGTGGCAATCGCTTCGACATGGGCGGGCTCGGTGAACACATTCAGGACTTCGGCGTTGGGGAACTGCTGCGCAAGCCTGACGCCCTGCGTGTCCGCCAAGGTTTCACCGCTTACACCCAACCCTCGCACATGGGAAAAATCAGCATCCAGCGCCGGCAAGTTACCGGCCTTGCCCAGTGACAGATAGGCATGGGGTTTCAAGCCCCGGTACGCGCCTTCGCGCCAGCAATTGATCAGGGTGTCGGCCGTATGTTGTGCCCCCGCCTGAGCACTGTTTTGCGTCACCCACTGATCCAGGGTCATGCGTAACCGGGTCAGTTCGCGCTCGCGGTTGCCAATCAACTCATAGATCTGTGGGGGGCGCTGGCCGGCCTGCAACAGACTTTGCACAAACAGCTGGGCCGCCTCATCGCTGAGGTTGGGGTAAACATCGCGAACCCTGGCCGCCAGGGCGGCATTGGGTGCCTGGGCCGCACCCCGGCCGCTCAGGGCATAACCTAATGACCCGCTCGCCTGACGCAACGCCGGGCGAGCCATGGGCGCGCGTATCTTCAGCACGACGGCCATTTCGAGGCGGTGTGCCGTGGCATACCGTGCCAGGGCTTGCTGCAAATCGACATCCGTGCTGGCCAGCGGCAAACCCAGTGACTGGCGCAGGGTCACGGGCAAGGCATGGACGATTGATGGGTAGAAATTACGACTGCCGGGGACCGGACTGTTAAGAGGAGCCCCCTGCAGGTCGTAAGCCAGGAATGTCTCGCCTTTTTTGACCAGGTAACGGCGCACTGCCGCGTCTTCAGGCCCGACTTCAGCCAGCAAGCGCCCACTGGGGTTGTCGGCGCGCAGTTCCAGGCGCAGCGTGGGAGACCAGCCCGGCAGTTGCTGCAAGCAATGCAACGCCAGCCGGTCACTGTCCAGGCTGGCGAGCGCCGGCAGGTACAAGCCGGCCAACGCACTGCTCAGGCGACGTTGCTGTACCGCACGCCGCGCCAGGTTATCCAGGCGCGGCGCAAAACCGGTTCGGCCGAGTATCTGCAGGCGTTCCTTATCGCTGGCCGTACTGATAATTTCGTTGATCCCGCCTCGGGACAAAGAAGCAAAGCGGCGCTGCAACACTGCGCCCTCGGGGGACAGCAGTACAGCCTGTGGCGGCGCGCCGCGAAACAACTGCAACGTATCGGCCAGCACGGCAGGCATCGGCAAACCATCTATGTGGACCTTGCGCAACAGGTCATCACTGATGCCGCTGATGTCGCCAAGGGCGCTCAACGTTGCATCGCTGATTCCCTGGGTTTCATGACCCAGGCGCCTCAGCAAGGTCAGGCGGTCCCATTCCAGTGGGCGTTCATGGGTATGGCGCCAGGCACCCGCCTGGTTGTGTTCAAGGATCGGCTGGTACGCGGCCGGATTGTTCGGATGCTGGATCCGCCATTTTCGAGTCCGCGCATCAAAAGCCTTTTCATAAAGGCCCTCACCCAGACGCACGTACATCTTGCCGCCCTGCGCGTATTGCCCCTGGGCATTGGGCTTGAGTGATGCATCCAGAACGGTATGACTGCGGTAGGCCGCAAGGTCGGGTTTCCACAGGCGCCTTTCGCCGTTCGGCAACTTCACCGGCACCAGCCCATCGACCCATTTCGACACCTGGATAGCGGGCGCCCGGCCAGCGAGGGCTGCCGCCCCACCCAGGGTAGCCATGAACCCGAGATTCAGCGCCACCGACTCCAGGTGCTCCCATGCCGCATCCATATCGCCCTCCTGCCAGGATTCGATGCCGTGATAGACCTCCAGGCCCAACTGAATCGCCGTGACCGCCAACAACAGCTCCCCCAGGCCGGGCACCATGAATGCGGCCACATTCAATGTGTTCAAACCCATGCTCAACCAGTGAGCATGGCGTGCCTGTGCGGCTTTTCGGTCAGCCTCCGCAGTGGGCACCGCCAGGGTTCTGGCATTGTCCTTGAGGCGCTGTACATGGCTCTCGTAGAGCGCGCCGAACAACTCCCCCTCGATCAACCGTTCTCGCCGGTTCAAGTTGATTTGCTCGTCGTAGACCTGCTCCTTGTAGCCTCGCGGGTTCCAGGTGAATGTGTAGAGTTTTTCCTTGAGGCGCTCAAGGAACTGCGGCGCCTGTTGCTGAGGTACCAGGCTGGCAAACAACTGCTGATAGGCAGGTGAGCGCAGGTTCACCGCCAGTTCCTTGTCGAACGCCTGCATAGACGGGTATTCCTTGAGCGGGCACTGCGGCGCGCCCGGAATCCAGGCCACCACCCGCGTATCAGGCGCCACGGGAAGCAGCCCGCTCACACCTGCCCCAGGAAACAAGGGCGGGATCACAGACCGGGTCGGTGCGACACCCGGCCCGATCAGCAGCACCTCCCCCAGCTCGCAGCCCAGGATCAACAGTTGACCGAAACGTACGGCCTCACCCTCCAGCAGCGGCCGCGAAGTACCTGCCAGCACTTCACGCAACATGAGAAACACCGCCGGACCGATGTCGCCCTGCGCCCATGCGGTATACAGGCGTACCGTCAGCAGGTCTTTTTGCGCGCGAATCATCTGCTCCCGCACCACGGCCCGAGTGGCAGCGGCATCGAACACCTGCGCCAGGTGGGCCTGGTATTGCTGCCCCAGGTCCAGGGTGCGGCACAGGGTGGAAAAGGTTTGTGGAGTCATCGACAGGGTTTCGCTGTAGCGATAACGCGCCGCACGCGAGCCATCCGCCCGCGCCTCGCCGTAGTACTCGGTCAGCAGCGCACCTTCCGGCGCCAGGGCGCTGGTCTGTTCGAGGGCGATATCGGTGAAGTCTTCATCGCCCTCGAAGTTCAGCAGCGCTGCCTGCAACAACGAATGCTGCTGCGGGGCCTGGCGATACCGCAGGTAATGCAGCTGGTTTTTGTTGACGTCCGGGGCCTCGCGCATCGCCTCGCGCAACGCCGCTTCCAGCTTGGGCTGGGCGAATTCGACAATGCCTTGCAGCGCGCCAAGGCCCTTGGCCAAGGCTTCGCGGGACTGACGGCTGGCCTTGCGACTGTCATCGAGTGCCTTGTTCAATGCGGGCGAGAGCGGAACCTTGGTGGCAGGTCGCTCCCTGCCGGGCAACAGTCCATGTTTGAGCCGGCGCACATCGACGGCGGCAATGTGGGCGACCCACGCGGGCAGGCGCTCCGTGATCAGGGCGGTGTGCAAGCTTTCGTCCGCGAGGGCGTTAGGTGGAGTAGACATGTGCGGCTTCCTGAGAACGCTTTAGGGAGGCCCAGTACAGCGAACAGGCGAGCGCCTTCGCAGGTAGATAATTGTTTTTGTGCAACTTGGCGCCGAACCTGGGTTACGACCACTGAGGCGCGGCAGGCCCGTTTCCGGACCTGCCGCCGGGGCACAGGCTGTTATAGCCTCAGTGCTGCTCTCTCCCGCTCGGACAGGCGAATCAGCAGGGCCTGGCGTTGCTCAATCCTTTGCTTGGCCAAGACCACGGCTTGCGCCTCGTACTGCGCACCAAACGCCGGATAGCGATCCTCCAGGGCTTCAGCCTCGCGGGCCTGGGTCTGGGCCAGCGTCGTAAAGTCGGCGGCGTATTGCTTCTGCACGTAGTCGACCCAGTACTGGCGCGTGACCAGATCGGCCGTGAACGCCTCGGTCGCCTCCCGGGCGATGATGCTGGCGTAGGCCTGGTCGATATCGGCCTGTTTCACTTGGGAAAGGTTGCGGTACAGCATGCCGGACGGCTGGCGCGGCAACTCCAGGCGTTGGGCCAGGCCGATGCGGTAGGCCAGGCGAATTTCCGCCGGGTCAACACTGGGCTTTAGGCTGACCACGCGGCTGGCGGTGGCTTCAGTCTGTTCCAGGCGGATCATGCTTCTGGCCAGCTTGAACAGCGCCGCGCCTTCTTTTCCGGGCTCCACGGTTTCCAGGGCCTTGAACTCATAGACACTGACTTCAAGGTCGCTGAACAGCAGGATCCAGCCGTCACCGCAGGTCGCGTTGATCCGCATGCCGCGAGCCTTGCCGAACAGTTGCTCGCGCAACGCCGGACGTTGCTCGGCGGCCTCCAGCACCTCCCATACCCGGCGCGTCAACTCAGGGCGGTCGGTGATGAAGTCCTGGGCGTTTTTCAGCTGGGAAATGATGTAGAAGAAATCCTCACTGTCGTCAGCGCTCTTGAGCGACTCCCAGACTGCGTGTTTGCTGGAGTCGGCCGCCACGCCAGCAAACCACTGGGCTTTCTGTGCTGCGGGCGTCAGCAGCTCCGGATGCAGCTCACCGCTCAGATCCGCTTCCTCGTGACTGGTACTGAGGAGGAAGCCATCGAGCTCGCGATCAATTTGCTCCCGGGTATAACCCAGGCCGAACCCCGTTTCCTCGAGGAAGTCGCTCAGGCGCTCGAACACGCGTTCTTCCAGCCCGTTGTCTGTCAGGTTGGTGTTGCTCATCAGGAGGTTGTGGCGAGGTAACAGGGCATCGTCCGGGATGGTCTCGATCTGGTTATTGCTGAGGTCGAGGGTGCGCAGTCGCGGCAGTTCCAATGCCCCGGCCGGCCATTCCTCCAGGACGTTGTTGTGCAGATCCAGGTTTGTCAGCCCGCGCAGGCCGCTGACATCCAGGCTGGCCAGGGTGTTTTCGCCAAGGTCGAGCCATTCCAGCGCACTTAATGGGCCGAGCAGTGCCTGTAGCTCCACAGCGTCGCGCAAATCATTGTAGGTGGCTTCGAGATGAGTCAGCGCCGTGTATTGGTTGATCACCTCGGGCAGGTGCGCCAGGCCATTCTTGTTGAGCACAAGCCGGCGCAGGTGGGGGAAACTGCCCAGGAACCCATTGGACCCCTGCTCCGTCAGCTTCACCTCGGTGAGGTCGAGCACGCTGACGTGGCTCATTGAAGCCGGCAACGTCGGCAGGTCGCCCAGATACAACCCGGACAGGTCCAGTACCTCGCGCCCGTCCACCGGCGGCACCTCGGGCCGGGCACGCAGGTTGTGGCGCCAGCTCTCAAGGAGCCGGCCGGCCGCACGACGACGGTCGAGGGCACTGACCCAGCCGCCCCCCTCACGATAACCTTCGATGTCGATCCAACTGTTCAACGCCCGGCTCAAGCGCTGATGCTCGGCGTGCAATTGCACCAGGCGTGTGTCGACGCCGGTGGCGCCCAGGCCGGCGGCCAGCCATTCATCGATGCGCGCCACCGCCTCGGCACTGCTCAAGGCAGGATCCAGTTGTTGCAGGCGCGCCGCCGGAGTGAGGCGTGCTTGCGCGTCGACGTTCTCGACGTGCAGGGGCAACAGCAACTGGCCGGGGTCGTCCGTGACCCTGACCGGGAAATATTCCGGATCGCCGCCAGTCCGGCCGATGCGCAGCTGTTCCTGGGGAATGCCCAGCGGTTTGTGCAGGTAGATTTCCGGCCCCACCAACGGCAGTAATTCCACATCAAGGCCCAATGGATTTTCCCGCAGGGTGCGTTGCGCAAAGGCCAGGATGTCGGCGCAGGCCCGGGCAGTCAGTCGGCAACCCCGCAGGTTGCTCTTGAGCATCAGCGTGTCGTGGCCGGTGAGCGCCTGGGCGGGCACCCGGGTGATAGCGCTGTGGCTCAGGTCCAGGCTCTCCAGGACTGGCAAGTCCAGGACACCCTCGGGCCATTCGGTGATTCCAGTGCGGCTGAGGTTCAAGTGGCGCAAGGCGTTGAGGCCACGCAGATCCAGGCTCGCGACACGGTTGTATTGCAAGTCCAGGGTTTCAAGAGTCGTCAGGCGGCTCAAGCGTTGCTGGATGGACGGGATGATGCTCAGTTGGTTGTGGGAAAGATCCAACTGGCGCAGGGCGGTGAAGTTGTCCAGGGCCGAAGGCAGCTGTGCCAGGTTGCTGGCACTGAGGTTCAAGTCTTCAATGGCGTTGAATGCGCCGAGAAAGTCATTCAGCGCCTCAATGGAAACCCGGGTGCCGCTCAGGTTGACCTGTTTGACATGGGCGAACGCGGCCGCCGGCAACCCGGGCAAGTCGCCCAGCACGCCCCCCGACAGGTTCAGTGTGGCGGTCGGCAGGTTGGAGCGCGCCGACATGCCCGACGGCGCAAGCCGCGGCCCCAGGCCTTCACGCCAACTGTCCAGGAGCCGCTCGGCGGCGCGCTGGCGGTAAAAGACATCCACCTGCCGGCGGTCAACCCGCAACTCCCTGGTCGCCCACTCCTCCAGGTCCCGGCTCAGGGCGAGCTGTTCGTCGAGTACCTGGTGAGTGCGGGCCAGTATCTGTTCAGTGGTCAGACCCTGCTGCCGGAACTGAGAGACAACGTCTATGCCAAACCCCCAGCGCACGTCTTTCAAACGATCCATCACGCCCTCACAGTAACCCCGCACCAGGGCTTGCTCATTGAGCAGGTGAGCCGGATTGCCCCGCACGTGTTCATACACCGCCATGAATTCCCGGCGGTCAAACGCGGCCCACCGCAGGTTCAAGCCGCGCCACAGGCGTTCATGCCCGATGAGCATCGACGGGGGCACCGAACGGATGTTTGTTCGCCACAGGTCGAGCCTCTCAAGGTGCTCAAGTGACGCCACCCCCTGTGGCCACTCCTGCACCGAGCCCTCCATGCGCAGCGAGCGCAGGTGCGTGAGGGGGCTGACGTCCAGGCGTTGCGAAATGCCCTCGATGCTCAGGTGCTGCAAACGCTCCATTCCCCCCAGGCGTTGCATGAACGTAGCCGGATAGGCCATATTCCGGCCGCCTAACGTCAACTGGGTGAGCCCGGTAAAGCGGTTCAGTCTGTCGACCAGCTCGATGCCTGGCGTTGCCTCAAGGAATACATCAAGGCGTTGCACGCCGGAGAATTGCTCAGCCAGCCTTGTACCCTGCTCACCCGATAAGGCCTCGGCTCGCACACTCAGCGACTGCACATGGGAAAAGTCTGCGCTCAGCCGCGGAAGGTCCGTCACGCTGCCCAGCGACAGGGTGCTCAGCGGCGGCCGCTCGCGGTAAATGCCCTGGCGCCAGCAACTGATGATGTCGGCCGCCATCCGTTGCTGATCACTGACCCTACCCGGCTGTGGGAACGCAGCGGCGGTCCACTGATCAAGCTCTGCCTGCAACAGGTCGAACTCACGCTGGCGGTTTCCCAACAGGGTGAAGATCTGTTGGGCGCTTTCACCGGCCTGCAATCGGCTCAGGACAAAATCGCTGGCCTGCCCGGCGTTGAGGTTCGGATAGAGCGCCTGCACCCTCGCCGTCAGCGATGCATCCACGTCAAAGCCTTTGCCCCGACCGCTCAACGGGTAACCCAGGACGCCCCCCGCCCCTGTCAACACGGGTCGCGAACGCGGTGCGCGCAGGCCGAGCACATTGGACATTTGGCTACGGCGGCGGGTGGCATAACTGGCCACCGCCTGTTGCAGTTCCCGGTCCAGGGTCGCCACGGGCATGTCCAGGCCAGGTCGGGCCGCAGCGGGGATCGCATGCACGACGGACTGGAAGAAATTACGCCGCCCGGTGGTCCGGCTGTTCAGCGCGACACCGCGCTCGTCGTAGGCCTGGAAGGCTTCGCCCTGCTTGACCAGGTATCTGCGCAGCGGCGCATCTTGCGGGCCAATGCTGTTCAGTAACGGTCCTTCGACAGCCTGAAAGCGCACTTCCAGGCGCAGATTGGTGGGCCAGCCCGGCAAGTGTTGCAGGCAATGCAGGGCCAGGCGGTCAGTGTCGGCACCGGCGTCGGCCTGACGATGCAGCCCCGCCAGGGCACGGCTCAGGCGGCCTTGTTGGACTGCGCGGCGAGCGGCATTGTCCAGGCGCGCCGAGGCTCCACGCTGACTGCGCAGTTGCAAGCGCTCCTGTTCGCTGGCGGTATCAAGAATTTCCTGGATGGCTCGCCTCGACAATCCAGGGAAGCGCCGTTGCAGCACCGCCTCTTCGCCAGCCAGCGGCGCCGTTTCCGCCACTGGCTGGCTGCGGAACTGCTCCAGGGTATCGGCCAGCACGGCGGGCAGCGGCCTGCCTTCGATATACGCCTTGCGCAACACGTCATCCTGGACCCCACTGATATCCCCAATAATGCCCAGTGTCGTATCAGAGAATTCTTCAGTGGCAGGCCCCAGTCGTCGCAACAGGGTCAGGCGGTCCCATTTGAAGGGCTGCTCATGCACATGCCGCCAGGCACCGGCGTTGTTGTGTTCAAGGATCGGTTGGTAAGCCTCGGGATTTTCCGGGTGTTTGATCCGCCACTTGCGGATTCGGCTGTCGAAGACCTTTTCATGCAGGTTTTCGCCGATACGCACATAAATCTTGCCGCCTGTCTCGTACTGGCCCCGGGCATTGGGCTTGACAGCCGGGGCCAGCACCACCTCGCTGCGGTACGGCGCCAGGTCCGGTTTCCACAGCCGAGCCTCACCACTGGGCAGTTTGACCGGTACCAGGCCATCCACCCAGCGGGACACCTGGATTTTCGGCGCGCGACCGGCCAGGGCCGTCGAACCGCCGAGGGCGGCCATGAAGGCCACGTTCAGCGCCACCGACTCCAGATGTCCCCAGGCGGCATCGATGTCGCCTTCCTTCCACGCCTCGATGCCATGGTAGACCTCCAGGCCCAGTTGCACAGCCGTGACCGCCAGCATCACCTCCCCCAGGCCGGGCACGACAAAGGCCGCCACGTTCAGCACATTCAAGCCAATACTCAGCCAATGTTCGTGGCGTTCCTGGGCAGCCTTGCGATCCGCCTCGGCGGTGGGTACGGCGAGCGTTCTGGCGTTATCTTTCAGGCGTTGCAGGTGGTTGTCATAGAGTGCTCCGAACAGCTCGCCACTGATCAGGCTTTCGCGGCGCGCCAGGTTGATGTTCGGGTCGTAGATCTGCTCCATGTAGCCTCGGGAATTCCACTCGAAGGTAAAGAGCTTGGTCTTCAGTCGTTGCAGGAAAGCCGGGGCTTCGTCTTGCGGCACCAGGCTGGCAAACAGCCGCTGATACTCCGGGGAGCGCAGGTTGATCGCCAGTTCCGCCTCGAATGCCTTTATCGACGGGTATTCCTTGAGCGGGCACAACGGCGCACCGGGGATCCACGCCACCAGCCGCTGGTCAGCCGCGGCCGGCACCAGCAACTCCCCTAGCGAGGCGCCGGGCACCAGCACAGTGCCCCAGCCCAACGGCTGCCGGGCATCTGCCATCGCGCCGACGCCCGGCCCGATCAGTACGACTTCACCCACCTTGCAGCCGAGAATCGCCAATTGGCTGCAGGCAACGGGCTTGCCATCCAACTGCGGCCGTTCGGTACCGGCCAGCAAGGCGTTGAGCATGGCATAGGCACTGTCGCTGATTTCGTTCTTCATCCGCGCCGTGTGCAGCCTGACGGCCAGCAGTTTCTTGTGCGCCTCGATCATCTGCTCGCGCACCACGGCCTTGGTGCCCGCCCCCTCGAACACTTGTTGCAAATGCGCCTGGTATTGCCGGCCCAGGTCCAGCGTGCGGCAGAGCGCGGCAAACTGATCCGGGGTGACGGCGAGCTTTTCGCGGTAGCGATAGCGGGCCCGGCGTGAATGGTCGTTCAGAATTTCGCCGTAGTACTCGGTGAACAACGCCCCTTCGGGGGCCAGCGCGCTGGTTTGCTCAAGGGCGATATCGGCAAAGTCTTCATTGCCTTCAAAGTTGAGCAATGCTGCCTGCAACAGCGAATGCTGTTGCGGCACCTGACGGTAACGCAGGTAGTGCAACTGGTGCTTGTGGACGTCCGGTACCTCACCGAACCGTTTGCGCCAGGCGTCTTCCAGCAGCGGCTGGGCGAACTCGGTGATGCCCTTGAGGCCGTCGAGAGTCTTGGCCAGCCGCTCGTGGGCGCGGCGACTGGCCAACTGGCTGTCGGCGAATGCCTGGCGCAACCCCTGGGGCGCGTTACTGAGCCAGGCAGGTGGTGCATCCTCGGGGACGCGCCCAGGCAGCAGGCCCGGCTTCAAGCGTCGGATGTCCGCAGCCGCGCTGCGGGCAATCCAGCCGGGCAAGCTGTTCTTGATCAATGCGGTGTGTAGCCCCTGCTCTGTCGGGGCGGGTAAGGTTGGCATGCGCTCGTTCCTGATGACTCTGTTAAGGAGTCCCAGTACAGCGAACGGGCCAACCGCCAGGGCGGTAGATAGCTACAGCCGGTGTTTTGCGGGAACTTGGCTATCCTCATCCATGGGTTTGATCCCTACCGCGAGGCCTTTATGGACGATTCCAACAACAAGCCACCGACTTTCTGGCAGATGCTTCACAGCGTGATGGCAGCCGCCTTCGGGGTGCAGAGCGGGAAGAATCGCGCCCGCGACTTTACCCATGGCAAGCCCAGCCACTTTGTCATCCTGGGTATTGTGTTTACCGCCGTGTTTGCCTTGACCCTGTTTGGCATCGTCAAGCTGGTGCTGCACCTGGCCGGTGTTTGAAGCCGGTCAATGCATCAGCAGTTGCAGGCTGAACGGGTAGCGATAGGTGGCTGGCTTGCCCTGGGCTGACAGTGCTCGAAAGTCGACGCCGTAGTCCTCGCGCCCCTGCATCTCTAAAAGGCGCGAGGCTTGTGGCGGATCAATCAATCGAAAGAGCCCAAGCTTGCGCTCACGCCCACCGTACTGCGCCATGCCCAGGCCGCGGGCATCGTCATGCAGCACCACCATCGCCCAGCCGCCAAGGGTGAAATGCCCGGCCACCAGCACACTCAGGCGCCCCTCAAGGCGCGCCTGCAACGCTTCGGGCGAACTGTTGACCGCGCTGAACAACACGTCCCTGCCCGGCGTGCGCCCGCTGCCTTTGAGTGCATCCATTGCCCCCAGCGCCATTTCATCGTTGGCCGCCCACACCAGCGCGGTCTGCGGGTAGCGTTTGAATAACTGCGTGGCCTGGTCGAAAGCGCGCTGGCGACTCCACTCGCCATACACCAACTGGCGCAGGCGCACCTGCGGATGATCCGCCAGGGCGCGCTGCAAGCCTTGCTCGCGCAGTTGCGCGGCGGGAGTGGTCTTGGCCCCGGAGAACGCGATCAGGTCGAGGGTCTGGCCGGGGGCGACAGGCCCATGCAGGCGCAACAACTGGGTGAGCATCAAGTAGCCCGCCTGTTCGTCGTCGGCGACCATGCTGCCGATCCAGTCAGGGTATTTGCCGGCGTCCAGCAGTTGAGTCTGGTCCGCCGTCAGCGCGTTGTTGACGATCAGCAGCTTGACCCCGCTGCCTTGGGCCAGGCGCAAGATCTGTGGGGCGATGTACTGCTCGTTTACCAGCACCAGGTAGTCCGGGCGCTCGGCGCCTAGCAGGGCTTCACGGGCCTGCACCAGCGTGGTCTCGGGATTGCGCTCGGAATAGCGCACACGCAAATCCAGGCCGAGGTCCCTGGCGGCGGCCTGCATGAATTGCGCGTAGCTGACCCAGAAGGTCTCGGTCGAATTGCCAGGGTTGAGAAACACCACCGACGTCGCCTGGGCGATGGCCCAGAACGGCATGCTCAGCACCAGCAAGCACTTGCAGAGAACCTTCAACATCGTTGCCTGAGCCCTTCGGAATGACGGCCCATGATAATGGCATCAGGCCGGTCAATCTCGGCTAATTGCCGATTGTCGACAACAAGGCTCGATAACGCCCTTTTATTGATGGCTGACCCAGAACACGGCAGTGGAAACCACCAGGATAATCAAGAACAGAATGGCCCACGCATCGACACTGCTGTCACTTTTGCGGGCTTTGGTCGGATTGCTCATAGCATCGCCTCTTGTCGGTTTTATAGGTGATTGCACAAAGACACGAGCACAGTAAAGTTCATGATTGCCCGCATGACAAATGTGGGTATCGCGATAACCGTTCTCATTAGGCCATTTGGTTATTTGCATATACTCAAACATCACTTTTGCGCATAAACGCAAACTGGTATCGTGCGCCGGCTCCGTTGGGAGTGCGCGGCCGTGCGCGCAGATTTGCCGAGAACAGGACCTATATGTACGTATACGACGAATACGATCAGCGCATCATCGAGGACCGCGTCAAGCAGTTCCGTGATCAGACCCGACGCTATCTGGCAGGTGAACTGAGCGAAGAAGAGTTCCGCCCTCTGCGCCTGCAAAATGGCCTTTATGTTCAGCGCTTTGCGCCGATGCTGCGGGTTGCCGTGCCTTATGGCCAACTGACTTCCCGTCAGACGCGCATGATGGCCAAGATTGCCCGCGACTTCGACAAGGGCTATGCCCACATCAGTACTCGCCAGAACGTTCAGTTCAACTGGCCGGCCCTGGAAGACGTGCCGGACATCCTGGCTGAGTTGGCCACCGTGCAGATGCACGCCATTCAGACCAGCGGTAACTGCCTGCGCAACGTGACCACCGACCAGTTCGCCGGCGTTGCCGCTGACGAGCTGATCGACCCCCGCCCATGGTGTGAAATCGTCCGTCAATGGACCACCTTCCACCCGGAATTCGCCTACCTGCCGCGCAAGTTCAAGATCGCCATCAATGGCTCGACCTCGGACCGCGCCGCCATCGAAGTGCACGATATCGGCCTGGAGCCGGTGCATAACGCGGCGGGCGAGTTGGGCTTCCGTGTGCTCGTCGGCGGTGGCCTCGGTCGTACGCCGGTAGTGGGTGCCTTCATCAACGAATTCCTGCCGTGGCAGGACCTGTTGAGCTACCTCGACGCGATCCTGCGGGTCTACAACCGCTACGGCCGTCGTGACAACAAGTACAAGGCCCGGATCAAGATCCTGGTAAAAGCGCTGACCCCCGAGGTGTTCGCCCAGAAAGTCGACGCCGAGATGGAACACCTGCGCGGCGGCCAGACCACCCTGACCGACGCCGAAGTGCACCGCGTTGCCAAACACTTCGTCGACCCGGACTACAAGGCCCTGAGCAATCAGGACGCCGCGTTGGCCGAGCTCGATGCGCAGCACCCGGGTTTCGCCCGCTGGCGCACCCGCAACACCCTGGCCCACAAAAAGCCGGGCTATGTGGCCGTTACCCTGTCGCTGAAACCTACCGGTGTTGCACCGGGTGACATCACCGACAAGCAACTGGACGGCGTCGCCGACCTGGCCGAGCGCTACAGCTTCGGCCAACTGCGCACCTCCCACGAGCAGAACATCATCCTCGCCGACGTTGAACAGTCTCAACTGTTCACCCTGTGGGGCGAGCTGCGCGAGCAGGGTTTTGCCACGCCGAACATCGGCTTGCTGACCGACATCATCTGCTGCCCGGGCGGCGACTTCTGCTCCCTGGCCAACGCCAAGTCGATCCCGATTGCCGAATCGATCCAGCGCCGTTTCGACGACCTGGACTACCTGTTCGACATCGGCGAGCTGGACCTGAACATCTCCGGTTGCATGAACGCCTGTGGTCACCACCACGTCGGCCACATCGGCATCCTGGGCGTGGACAAGAAAGGCGAAGAATTCTACCAAGTGTCCCTGGGTGGCAGCGCCAGCCGCGATGCGAGCCTGGGCAAGATCCTCGGCCCGTCCTTCGCCCAGGAAGCCATGCCTGACGTGATCGGCAAGCTGATCGACGTGTACGTTGAACAGCGCACCGAAGATGAGCGTTTCATCGACACTTACCAGCGCATCGGCATTGACCTGTTCAAGGAGCGCGTCTATGCAGCGAATCATTAAGAACAACGAAGTCCTCGACGAAACCTGGCACCTGCTGCCCAAGGATGCGAGCTTCGATGGCATCTCCAACTGCGACGACCTGATCGTGCCACTGGCCCTGTGGCGCGAGCACGCTCACGCCCTCAAGGCCCGCGACGGCGGCCTGGGTGTGTGGCTGGACGCCGATGAAGAAGCCGAAGAGATCGGTGATGACGTGGAGCACTTCCAGGTCATCGCCCTGAACTTCCCGGCCTTCACCGACGGTCGCAACTACTCCAACGCCCGCCTGCTGCGTGACCGTTATGGTTACAAGGGCGAGCTGCGGGCGATTGGCGATGTGCTGCGCGACCAGTTGTTCTACCTGCGCCGCTGCGGGTTCGATGCCTTCGCCTTGCGCGCGGACAAAGACCCGTATGAAGCGCTGGAAAGCCTCAAGGATTTCTCGGTGACGTACCAGGCCGCGACGGATGAACCGTTGCCGTTGTTCCGCCGCCGGTAACCGCTGGGAGTCGTTTAAAAATACCCCTCATTGAGGGGTATTTTTTTGCCCGGCTTTTCTATCGATTCTCAAGCGTCAGAGTGACCAGCGCATCGTCGTTGAGGTCGGCGGCAAACTTGCCCATCAGTCGCACCAGGTCGTCGATGTCCTGCTGTTCCCAGGTGGCGAAAATGGCCATCCCCATTCGCGTACGTGCCTCATCCACCCGATCCGTCATTGCCTTGCCCTGCGGGGTGATCACCGACTCGCGAACCCGGCGGTCCTTGGCATTTTCCTGGCGGTCGACCAAACCGAGGCTTTCCAGCTTCGCCACCTGGCGGCTGACCGTGGTGTAGTCGCGTCCCACGCGGTCGGCCAGCTCCACAACGCCGATCGGCCCCAGCCGCTCCACCAGCACCAGCAGCGGAAACAGTGCCCGATCAAGGGCGATACCCGCCTCCCGGACCATCACTTCGTCGCGCTGCGGCCGGTTCATGGCACCGACAATTTCAATCAGCGCCCCGTGAAGCTCGCGAATCTGAAGACCTATAGGTGTATTTTGCACGCTTTCTGTTGACACGGAATCTTCCTTGCTCAAATATATGTGCATATTACATATAAAGGCAGTCCAGATGAAAGAGCAATGCGCAGTCGACGTTCTGATTTGTGGTGCCGGTGCGGCCGGTTTGACCCTGGCGATCGACCTGGCGCGACGAGGCATTTCCTTCCGGCTGATCGAAAAATCCCCCGCGCCGTTCCACGGCTCGCGGGGCAAGGGTATTCAACCCCGCACCCTGGAAATATTCGAAGACCTCGGCATTCTCGACCGGATCACCGCTGCGGGCGACGTCTACCCGCCCGAGCGGCGATATAACGAAGATGGCAGCCACATCGACGCCGAGGTTATCGAGCTCTCGGCGCCAACGTCAGCCGAACCTTATCAGCAGCCTATGATGCTGCCGCAGTTCCTCACCGAACAGGTGATGCGCGAGCGCCTTCTGGAATTGGGGCACCGCCCGGCGTTTGGCTGCGAGTTAGTCAGCTTCGAGCAGGACAGCCACGGCGTGACCGCATATTTGGTCGGCAACGAAGGCGAACAGACACTGCGTGTACGTTGGCTCATTGGCGCAGACGGCGGCCGCAGTGTGGTACGCCGCACGCTGGACATCGGATTTCCTGGGCAGACCCTCGGGGTCCGTGCCATCGTAGCCGATGTGCTGATGACCGGCCTGTCGCGTGACTACTGGCACCGGTTCAGCACTGAGTGCATGACAATGCAGGTCGCAATCTGCCCATTGGCGGGGACCGAGCTGTTTCAGATACAGGCGCCGATTCCGCTGGACACAGAAGTTGACCTCAGCGCTGAGGGGCTCATGAACATGGTGGCAGAGCGCACGGGTCGGCAGGACATTCATATCGACTCTGTCTCCTGGGCGTCGGCCTACACGATGAATGCGCGGCTGGCCGATCACTATCGCGTAGGACAGGTATTTCTTATCGGCGATGCCGCGCACATCCACCCACCCACCGGCGGCCAGGGCCTCAATACCAGCGTGCAAGATGCCTACAATCTGGGCTGGAAGCTGGCGGCGGTGACGGCCGATGCGCCCGAAGCGTTGCTCGACACCTATGAGGAAGAGCGACGGCCTGTGGCAGCCTCGATGCTCGGCCTGTCGACCAGGCTGCTGGACGGAATGAAAAAGGGCGACATGCGCCGCGGCCGCGAGGTGCACCAACTCGATATCGGGTATCCCCACTCCTCGCTCGCAGTGCAACCGGCAGAACGAGAAGGCCGCTTGCTCGCCGGTGACCGGGCGCCCGATGCAACCGTGCGGGACGCCAGCGGCCATTCGTCCCGGCTATTCAAGCTGTTCCAGGGCGCGCATTGGACATTGCTGGGCTATGAGGTGGAACGCGGGTCACTGAAGCCTGCAGCCGGGCTGCATATCCATCGCTTCGGGCCGGGCGGCGACCTGGTGGATGATCAGCGACAGTTCAATGACGCTTACAACCTCGACCATGGCGAATGGGTGCTGGTGCGCCCCGATGGCTACGTCGGCGCGATCTTCACAGACGTTGAGAAACTGCACGGCTACCTCGCCCAAGTTGGGCTCAGCGCCGAGGCGTTTTAATGTCGAGCTCAGGCAGTTGGCTGCAACGCCAACTGCACCGCGCCATCAACACTCAAGCCGCTGATCAATACCTGGGGAGCACACGCCTCAGGCAGCGTCTGCAACACCTCCTGCGCCTCATGCCGTACGCGGGCCAGCACCAGGCATTTGCCCTCCCCTCGCACCTGTACGAAAAATGCCTGCAATGCCTCGATGCTGGTGCCGTCCAGGTCGGGGGATTCTTCCAGGCTGAGCACTACCGTGTGCACCGGTAACGTAGCGTGCCGCGTCAGGCTCAACACCGCCCCCAACACTCGCTCGGCATTCGCGAAGAACAGCGCTTCACTGGGCCGCACGATCAGCACACCGGGGATCCGTTCGGCGCTCGGGTGATGCAGCAAGTCGACAAAATCATGTCCGCCGTCAATGCGCCCCAACTCGCGCACGTCCGCCGACGACATCTGGCGCAACATCAACACCACGCTGATTCCGACGGCCACCAACAACCCATCCAGCACCCCCAGCACCAACACCGCTGCCACCGCGCAGATCACCAGCAACCGATCGCGGCGCCAGGAGAAATAGCGGCCCAAGGGCTGCAGGCTCAGGCCACGACTCAAGGCATAAATGACGATGGCGGCAAGTACCGGCTCCGGCGTCAGCGCTACCCACGGCAGCACAGTCAAGACGATCACCAACACCACCAGCGCCGCCACGACTCCCGCCAGCCGCGAGTTGGCACCCGCCGCCTCATTGGCCGATGTCGCCGAATACCCGGCGCCGGTGGGCATGCCCTGGAACAGCCCGGACAGCAGGTTGGCGGCCCCCAGCGCCAGCAGGTCACGGTTGGATGACACGCGATCACCATGCTTGAGGGCGAAGGAGCTGATGGAGCCGTAGGACTCGGCGTAAAGAATCATCACCATGGCAAACGCCAACTCTCCCAGGCGCAGCCAGTCGGCGAACGGCAACACCGGCAAATGCGCCAGTTCCAGACGCAGGTCGATGACGCCGATCAACGCCACGCCATGGGCCTGCAGATCCAGCCACTGGCCGGCGGCAATCCCGAGGATCACCACCAGCAACCCGCCCGGCAGGCGCCGAACTCGTGCGCATAGCCAGAGCAGCAGCAACGCGACGCCCGCGACGGCAGCGGCGGCCCAGTTCCAGCGCGGCAGTTGCTCCAGGAGCTGGGGCAGGAAGCGAATCAGGTTGTTGTCGGTCAGGTGCACGCCCACCACGCTGGCCAACTGCTTGAGGATGATCGTCAGCGCCAGGCCAAAGGCAAAGCCACGCAACACCGGCTTGGCGATAAACGAGGTCAGCCCGCCCAGCTTGAGCATCCCGGCCAACAGGAAAAACGCCCCCGTCACCAGTACCAGGCCCATTGCCAGGCTCAGCCTGAGTGCCGGGTCATCCCCCGCCAGCGTTGCCGTGGCCGCCGCCAGCACCGCTGCCGAGGACGATGTGGCAGAGACAATCGCGAAGCGGCTGGTGCCAAACAGGCCGTAGCACAACAATCCGGCAAACAAGGCGATCACGCCCGCCTGGGGCGGCAACGCGGCGATGCTGGAATAGGCCACGGCCTCGGGCAGCAACAGGCCGGCGATGGACAGGCCGGCCAGCAAGTCTTGTGCACGGTTCGGCGTGGTGTCGCTCTCAGGCTTGGTGTTCAATCCCTAATTCCCTG
The DNA here is from genome assembly GCF_013385695.1 of Pseudomonas sp. D8002. Classification (NCBI taxonomy): domain Bacteria; kingdom Pseudomonadati; phylum Pseudomonadota; class Gammaproteobacteria; order Pseudomonadales; family Pseudomonadaceae; genus Pseudomonas; species Pseudomonas sp. D8002. Next base: position 48,822 of record NZ_JACAPM010000044.1, on the reverse strand, counting down.
GCAAAAAAAACGGCCAATCCGCTGTCTGCGAATTGGCCGTGATCATTGCACTGAAACCGGGTGCTGTCAGGACACCAGCGAATAAATCAGCGCGGTAATCGCCACCAGGCCCACCGCCGTCACGAACACGTTGGACGCCTGGCCACGGTACTTGGCCATCGCCGGCACCTTGCGGATCGCGTACATCGGCATCAGGAACAGGATCGACGCAATGATCGGCCCGCCCAGGGTCTCGATCATGCCGAGGATGCTAGGGTTGAGGGTCGCGACGATCCAGCACACCACCAGCATGAAGGCAGCCGTCATGCGGTCCAGGGTCTTGGCAGCCGGGCGACGGCCGCTTTTGAGCACCAGGCCCTTGAGGCCTTCACTGGCGCCGATGTAATGGCCCAGGAACGACTTGGCAATCGCCACAAACGCGATCAGCGGCGCGGCGAACTCGATGGTCGGGTTGCTGAAGTGGTTCGCCAGGTAGGACAGGATCGACAGGTTCTGCGCCTTGGCTTCGGCCAGTTGCGCCGGCGACAGGGTCAGTACGCAACTGAACACGAAGAACAGCACCATCACTACCATCAGGATGTGTGCCCGGGACAGGATCTGCGAGCTGCGTTCCTCGGCGTGTTCGCCGTACTGGCGCTTCTGGTCCACCGCAAAGGCCGAGATGATCGGCGAATGGTTGAACGAGAACACCATCACCGGAATCGCCAGCCACAGCGTGTGCAGCAGCGCCGACGGGGCCGGCACGGTGCTGGCGGTACTGAGGATGCCGCCGTTCCAGTGCGGCACCAGGTACACGGCGAGGAACAGCAAGGCGACGATAAACGGATACACCATCAGGCTCATGGCCTTGACGATCACCTGCTCGCCACACCGCACCACGGCCAGCAGGCCGAGGATCAGCACCAGCGACAGGATCGCCCGCGGTGGCGGCGCGATGTGCAGTTGATGCTCCATGAAGCTGCCGACGGTGTTGGTCAGCGCCACGCTGTAGATCAGCAGGATCGGGAAGATCGCGAAGAAGTACAGCAAGGTGATCGCGGCGCCGGCCTTGAGGCCGAAATGTTCTTCGACCACGTCGGTGATGTCCGAGCCTTCACGGCCCGAGAGCACAAAGCGGGTCAGGCCACGGTGCGCGAAAAACGTCATCGGGAATGCCAGCAGCGCGAGGATCACCAGCGGCCAGAAACCGCCAAGGCCCGCGTTGATCGGCAGGAACAAGGTGCCGGCGCCGATGGCCGTACCGAACAGGCCGAGCATCCAGGTGGTGTCCTGGCGGCTCCAGCTTGTGAGGGTTGCAGGTGTCGTTGCGTAGCGTTCGTCGACGCTATTGGCCTGATCATTCATCCGTTCGGATCTCCGCATTCACTCAGTCGAGACGAGTCAGAAAAACCTGACAGGCAGCGCCACGACCGAAACAGGGGCGCGATTGTCCGGGATTCGCTTGAAGAAGCAAAGACTTAGCTGAGGAATGGTTGTGCAGTGCAGAGGATTGAAGACGTTTCCGGCAGGGTCAATTTTACATTTCATAAGAAATCTATTTTATAAATTCATCACGTCATGTATTTTTAAAGCACGCCCCTCACTGGACTACCTGCCATGCCAATCGTGCGCATCGACCTTCGGAAAAACCCCGACGTCACCTACGCCAAGCGCGTCGGCGTATTGATCTACAACGCCATGCACACGGCTATCGGCGTGCCTGAGCACGACAACTTCCAGATCCTCACCGAGCACGATGAACACCACTTCATCTATGACCCGGAGTACCTGGGCATCCAGCGCACCGACAACCTGGTGATCATCCAGATCACTCTGAACGAAGGCCGCAGTACCGAGCAGAAAAAGCTGTTGTACAAGACTATCGCCGAGAGCTTGAACCGTGAACTGGCGGTGCGCCTGGAAGATGTGTTTATCAGCCTGGTGGAGGTCAAGAAGGAAAACTGGTCGTTCGGCAACGGGATCGCGCAGTACGCCAGCTAAACGTTTTATGATGCCACCCATCCCTGCCACCACCTGATCCAGAGAGCCCTCGATGCCACGCGTGTCCCGCAAACAAGCCGAACTCAACCGCGAAATCATCGTCGAGGCCGCCACGCGGCTGTTTCGTGAACGGGGCATCCATGGCATCAGCGTGTCGGACGTGATGGCCGCCGCCGGGCTGACCCATGGCGGTTTCTACGGGCACTTCGAGTCCCGTGAGGCGCTGGCCACGGAAGCCTGCAACCGGGCATTCGAACAATCGAGCGAGCGCTGGCAGGCCAGGGTCGAGCAAAGCCCTGATCCCGAGGCTGCTCGCCTGGCGTTGATTGATCCGTATCTGTCGGCCGCCAATCGTGACAACCCCGGGGACAGTTGCCCGGTTGCGGCTTTTGCCGGGGAGATGTGCCATGAAGCCGCCGACAGCGCGTTGCAACGCAGCTTTATCCGGGGCTTTGAAGCGTCCATGGGCATCCTGGCCGCTACCCAGGCCACCGGAACCCCCGAAGGTGACCGGCAGGCCGCCATTGCCCAGTACGCGACGATGGTCGGCGCCCTCACCCTGGCCCGTGCGACCAAAGGCAACGGCCTGTCTGATGAATTCCTCGCTGCCGCCAGGAATCTGCTGATCCCGGAAAAAAACCTCGGCTGACGAGTTGACAGCCAAACGCCAGCGCCAGCATGATCGGCCCATGAACCTTATTCAGCTGGCCCTCACCCGCACCACCACCACGACCGCTTCCGGCGGGTCGTGTGGTAGCGGTGAGTGGCGCGCAAACTAAGCCACCCGGATTTACCCAAGGCCCCGCCAGCAATGGACGGGGCCTTTTTATTGCTCCGCCCATTCGGCAACCACAAGGAGCAGTACCATGCCTGACATCAAGCGCCCCGCCCTGCTGGTCATCGACATGCAGGTCGGCCTGTACGACGGCCCGGAAAAACCCTACGAACGCCAGCGCGTACTCGACAACATCAACCAGCTGATTCAGCGCGCCCGACACGCTGGCGTGCCGGTTTTCGCTGCACGTCACACCGGCCCTGCGGGTTCGCCCATCGAGGTGGGCAGCCCGTTTTGGCAACTATGGCCAGCACTGGAGGTTGATGAAGCTCGCGACACGGTTTTCAATAAAACCCGGCCCAGCTGTTTTCTCGGCACCGAGCTGTCGCAGCAACTGGCGGCGGCACAGGTGAATGAACTGGTGATCGTCGGGATGAAAACCCAACACTGCATCGACACGACGTGCCGAGTGGCCGTAGAGCTGGGGTTCTCGGTGCTGCTGCCGGAGGATGCCCATACTTGTATGGACACCCCGGCGTTATCGGCCGCATCGATTATCGAGCACCATAACGCAACCTTGGCCGGGGCATTTGTGCAGCGTGTGAAAGCTGACGATATCTACTTCTAAAGCCTGGAGCTTTACCTAAGCCGAGGTTCTCAATACGTTGCGCAGTTCGCCATTGATCGCGCTCTGCGCAACAGCCAGTTGCTCCACCAGATCACCGGCTGCGTGCGCCGTTAACGCAATCACTGGGCGGTCCCAGTCGTAATTTCTTATTACATTGATGCGGAACCCACCATGGATATCGAAGGAGGGGTACCAGCCGACATCCAATATAAGCCCACCGGCGTATTCAACCTGAAGCATGTCCTCTTTCAACAGGTGAACCTGACTCTCCATCGCCCCATCCTGCAAGATGGAGAGATCATCATGGGTGACGTTTCCGTCAATAAAGCCTAGTGAGATCAACTTGTTAACCTCCTGAATTCCTGCTCGGAAATCGGATGACCATGTATGACGCCCGCGCTTGACTCAATTCGAACCCAGTAACTGGGCTTGCCATCACTGGCACCTATGACTTGCGGGTACTCCCTGAGTTTCCAGGGTTTTGCATGAGTGCTTGGCACTCCATTTTTATAGGCTTCTCGCTCAAGCTTTTCAATATTTATACCGGGCTTGTATTTGGCCGGGCCGTATCGGGTGCTGCTGACAATATCTTCCCAAGCTAGGTTTTTTGATGGGCTGTGCTTGTAGCCATAAGGGGTCCACTCGACGATTTCGGGGGTGGCAGGAACATGCATCCATGACGTCTCTGCTAAGGAAAGTCGTCGAAGTCTGCGGCAGTAAAAAGGACTGGGACGAGCGGTCTGGAAAATCAGATTAGGCTGGTGAGAAATGAAATTTTTCTGCGGTAAAGAAACGATCGGGACTACAAATCCCGCATAATCCAAGCCTCTAATCCTTCAGGAAGAACCTTCCGATGCCCGTCACCGTTCTGGTCCTGGTTGAAACCATCAACGACTACCTGCCGATCATCGAAGGCAATGGCTTTCACGTGATTCTTGCGCCCACCCCGGCCGAACGCGCCAAGGCCATCAAGACCCACGGCGGGCAGGTCCAGGCGGTGCTTACCCGTGGCCCGCTGGGCCTGTACGCCGAGGAAATCGCCGCGCTGCCGCTGCTGGAGATCATCTGCGTGATCGGCGCCGGGTATGAACACGTGGACCTGCAAGCCGCCAGCAACCGTGGAATCGTGGTCACCAATGGCGCCGGGGTGAATGCGCCGTCGGTGGCCGACCACGCCATGGCGTTGTTGCTGTGCCTGGTGCGGGACATTCCCCGGGCGGACGCAGCAGTACGGCGCAGCGAATGGCCCAAGATAATGCGCCCTTCCCTGGCCGGCAAACAGTTGGGCATTCTCGGCCTGGGCGCCGTGGGCCTGGAAATCGCCAAGCGGGCCGCCCTGGGTTTTGGCATGGAGGTGAGTTATCACAACCGCCAGCCCCGCGAAGATGTGGACTACACCTACTGCGCCACCGCCGTGGAACTGGCGCGGGCCTCGGACTTCCTGATCCTGGCCACCCCGGGCGGCGCCAGCACGCGACATTTGATCGACCGCCAGGCCCTCGACGCACTGGGGCCCAACGGTTTCCTGGTGAACATCGGCCGTGGCAGCGTGGTGGTCACCGCCGACCTGATTACCGCCCTGGAGCAACGGCGCATCGGCGGCGCGGCACTGGACGTGTTCGACGATGAACCCAACGTGCCCGACGCGCTCAAGCGCCTCAGCAATACCGTGCTCACGCCCCACGTCGCCGGCCTGTCGCCGGAAGCCGCCCATGACACCGTGCAGCGCGTGGCGGACAACCTGCTGGAATACTTTGCCGGCCGCCCTGTGCTGACGCCCGTGGCACTGCCTCCGCGAAAATAATGGCCAATAGCCATAAATTCTCCAAAACCTGACTACACTGCCTGAGGGGATATTCAGGATGCCGGTACTGGATCGGCGAAGGAACTCAGGATGGTTTGCCAAGGACCCGGCTCGGCCCGCCAACGCGGTGCAATAGGACTGATGGGTGCGATGACCCTGGGGGTCGCACTGTTGTTCCTGTTGCTGGTGGTCGACAGCGGCCGGCTGTACCTGGAAAAGCGCAAGCTGCAACGGGTTGCCGACACCGCGGCGCTGGAAGTGGTCACCCGCGGCGGCGCCTGCGTGACGCCGAATACCAACGCCGCGCAATTCGCGATCCAAAGCGCAGCCCGCAATGATTTCCCGCTCAACGCAGACCGTACCCTGGCGACCACCTGTGGCACCCTGGTCACCGGGGCTGACTTCATGCGCGCCTTCAGCCCCAATCCCTCAAGGTCCGATGCGATCCAGGTCATCGCCACCCACCGCGTCGTCACCAGTATCGCCAACCGCCTGTTCATGCTGCTCTCCACCGGCCCTTTCGAGCCGACCATCCGGTTGCAGGCAGTGGCCGTGGCCGCCGTGCCCGCGCCACCGGTGGCCGTACTGACCATCCGCAGCACCTTGCTGACCGTGGACAGCACCAAGTCCGCCGCACTCAATGCGTTGATCGGCGGACTGCTGGGGGGCAAATTGCAACTCGACGCGGTGGGCTGGAAGGGCCTGATCAATACCGATATCAACCTGCTCAGTTACCTGGACGCGCTGGCGATTCAATTGAAGGTCAGCGCCGGCAACTACGACGAGTTGCTCAAGACCGACGCCAGCGTCGGCGATCTGATCCAGGCCGCGATAGATGTACTCAAGCTGGGGGGCGATGCGGTCAAGGTGGTGATCAATAACCTGGAAGCGATCAAGCTGATTGCGCCCGGCACCAAGATCCTGCACCTGGGCGACCTGCTGACCATCCAGAACGGCACCGACAAGAGCGCCCTGGACGTTAACCTGCAACTGTTCAACCTGATCCAGGGGTTTGTGCAACTGTCGAACAAGTACAACGCGGTCGCGGTGGAGCTACCGGTGGATGTGCTGGGACTGCTGAATATCACGGTCAAGACCAAGGTCATTGAACCGGCACAGGTTTCCGCCATAGGTAACCCCAAGCTGATCGCCACCCAGCCGATCTACGTCAGGACCGCGCAAGTCAGGACGTTGATCTCGGTGAAACTGCCGGCAATCGGCGCGGTGAACGATTTACTGGGCGGGGTAACGGCGCTGGTGGGCATCTTGTTAGGCAGCTCCTTTGACCCCAAAATCGGCCAGCAAATCGATGTAGCACTGGAAGCCGCCAGCGGCAGCAGCACGGTCACCGGATATCGCTGCAACGGGCCTGCGGACAAAGCCTTGTCGGTGCTCGGTACCACCTCGGCGGTTAGGCTGATGGTGGGCCAGATCGACCCAAAAAACCTGTTTTCCTCCACAGCACCACTGAACGTTGACGAATTCCCATTACTCGACCTTGGGGTGAAGACCTGTAGCAACGGTGTCTGCGATCCCCGGCAACCGTATGGCGTGGGTGGCATCAGCCTGAAGATCGACAGCAGCGTGGCCAAGACAGTCCGGAACCACACTTACCTGTCGCCGCCCGAGGTGAAAAGCCCCCCGGATTACTTCAGTTTCAGTTCCAACAACGTGGTGGGCAGCTTGAGCAACACCCTCAATGGCATCCAGTTGATCAACCATCCACCGACACAGGGCGGACTGATTGGGCTGGTGCTGAACCTGGTGGTCGGCCTGGTCACCGGCGTACTGAATCTGCTCAGCGGCATCATCTCCGGACTGCTCAGCCCGCTCCTCGACCCGCTGGTCAATAACCTGCTCGCCGGCCTGGGCATCGACCTGGCGAAAGTCGAAATCGGTGCCAACCTGTCCTGCAACCCCGGCGGGCGCGCAGTTCTGGTGATCTGAGCACATCAAGCCCGCTGATCATCGGCCAACACGCTAACCTATTAAGCCGCCCCAACCTTGTGGCTTGGCGGCCGCGCGCATTAGATTAGCCAATAGTCCAAGGCCTTAAGAATAAGCAGAAGGGATAAGCATGGCGCTTAATGACCAATCGACCCAGATTCGCCCCGGCGAAGAACTTGATGCCAGCCTCATCGATCCCTACCTCAAGGCCCATATCCCGGGCTTGAGCGGCAGCGTCAAAATCAGCCAGTTCCCCGGGGGTGCCTCCAACCTGACGTACCTGCTGGAATACCCCGGCCAGGAATTCGTGCTGCGCCGCCCGCCCTTTGGCCACAAGGCCAAGTCCGCCCACGACATGGGCCGCGAATACCGGATTCTCAACCAGCTCAAGGATGGTTTCCCGTATTGCCCCAAGGCCTACGTGCACTGCACCGACGAGTCGGTGATCGGCGCCGAGTTCTACGTGATGGAGCGGGTCAACGGGATCATCCTGCGCTCGGACCTGCCGCCGGAACTGGGCCTGGACGCGGCGAAAACCGAAGCCTTGTGCAAAAGCTTTATCGACAAGTTCGTCGAGCTGCACCAGGTCGACTACAGCGCCTGCGGCCTGGCCGACCTGGGCAAGCCCGAAGGTTATGTGGAGCGGCAGATTCGCGGCTGGAGCGACCGCTACGAAAAAGCCCTGACCCCCGACGCCCCTAGCTGGGAAGCGGTACGTGCCTGGCTCAACGGCAAGATGCCGGCCGACCACCCCACCTCGAGCATCGTCCACAACGACTACCGCTTCGACAACGTGATCCTCGACCCGCATAACCCGATGCAGATCATCGGCGTGCTGGACTGGGAACTGACCACCCTCGGCGACCCGCTGATGGACCTGGGCAACACCCTCGCCTACTGGATCGAAGCGGCCGACCCGGCCCCGGTGCAACTGATGCGCCGCCAGCCGAGCAACGCCCCCGGCATGCTTACCCGCCGCCAGTTCGTCGACTACTACGCCGAACGCTCCGGGATCCAGATCGACAATTTCGACTTCTACTACACCTACGGCCTGTTCCGCCTGGCCGGCATCGTGCAGCAGATCTACTACCGCTTCTTCCATGGCCAGACCCAGGACAAACGCTTTGCGCAGTTCATTCACATGAACAAGCTGCTTGAGCAGATGAGCCTGAATGTCATCAAACAGTCTTCCCTCTGACCCTCTTCAAGGAAAAACCATGTCCAAGACCCAACTGTTCGACCTCGACGGAAAGATCGCTTTCGTTTCCGGCGCCAGCCGCGGTATCGGTGAGGCCATCGCCAAGTTGCTGGCCCAGCAAGGCGCCCACGTGATCGTGTCGAGCCGCAAGATCGACGGCTGCCAGCACGTGGCCGACGCGATCATCGCCGACGGCGGCAAGGCCACCGCCATTGCTTGCCATATCGGCGAAATGGAACAGATCACGAATGTGTTTGCCGCGATCCGCGAACAGTTCGGCCGCCTGGACATCCTGGTCAACAACGCCGCCACCAACCCGCAGTTCTGCAACGTGCTGGACACCGACCTGGGCGCATTCCAGAAGACCGTCGACGTGAACATCCGCGGCTACTTCTTCATGTCGGTGGAAGCCGGCAAGCTGATGCGCGAGAACGGTGGCGGCAGCATCATCAACGTGGCCTCGATCAACGGGATTTCGCCGGGCGTATTCCAGGGCATCTACTCGGTGACCAAGGCCGCCGTGATCAACATGACCAAAGTCTTCGCCAAGGAATGCGCGCCGTTCGGCATTCGCTGCAACGCGCTGCTGCCGGGCCTGACCGACACCAAGTTCGCCTCCGCGCTGGTGAAGAACGACTCGATCCTGAAAATGGCCCTGGCGCAGATCCCCCTCAAGCGCGTGGCCGACCCGAGCGAGATGGCCGGCGCGGTGCTGTACCTGGCCAGCGACGCGTCGAGCTACACCACCGGTGTATCGCTGAATGTAGACGGTGGTTTCCTGTCCTGATTCGGCTGGCGGGTGACTTGCGGTAATCTTGCGGGTGATTGCTTGCCTCTGGATGAAACATGGAACTGCACGTCGTTATCAAGGGCCGCAAGGACCTGGCCGAACAGCTTTACCAGCAACTGCGCACGGCCATTGAGTCGGGACAACTGGTGGCCGGGTCGCAATTGCCTCCCAGCCGCTTGCTGGCCCTGCAACTGGGCGTGTCGCGCAAGACAGTCTCAGACACCTACGCGGCGCTGACCTACGAAGGGTTGTTGGTCGGCAGGATCGGCCGTGGCACGTTCGTCAACGCCTGGGCCACGCGCCGCGAACACCTGCAAAGTGCCGCCGACCTTGCCTGCGCCGCCAACCTGGCCAAGTGGCAAGCCCTTCCCGCGCCCATGGGTCACCCCAACCGTGAAACCCGCCCGAGCCGGGACTTTATCGGCGGCGCCACCGCCCGCAGCCAGTTCCCCCAGGATGAATGGCGGCGCTGCACCCTCGATGCCTTGCGCCGTATCTCACAGGACAGCGGCTTCTACAGCCGGCCGGAAGGCTTGCCGGCCCTGCGCAATGCAATCGCCGGGCATATCGCATTTTCCCGTGGGGTCAGGTGCAGCGAAGACGACATCGTAGTCACCAACGGCGCCCAGCAGGCGCTTGACCTGATCGCCCGCGTGGTGCTGGAACCGGGCACCGTCGTCGCCATGGAAGACCCCGGCTACACCCCGGTACGACTGATGTTCGACGCCATGGGGGCGACCGTGGTGGGCGTGCCGGTGGACGAACACGGCCTGCGGGTCGACTTGATTCCCGACGGCACGCGGCTGATCTACGTGACACCGTCGCATCAGTTCCCGCTGGGCATGCCCATGAGCGTGCCGCGCCGTGAGGCGTTGCTGGCACGTGCGCTGGCGTTGGGCGCCATCGTGATCGAGGATGACTACGACAGCGAATTCCGCTACGAGGGCCGCCCCACCGACTCCCTGCAAAGCATGGACACCCGCGGCGTGGTCGCCTACGTCGGGACCTTCTCGAAAACCCTGCTGCCGGAGTTGCGCCTGGGCTACACGGTGTTGCCGCCGGCGATTTTCGGCGCGGTGCTCAAGGCCAAGCAACTCACCGACCAGCACAGCTCCACCCTGCCGCAATGGGCCCTGGCCAAGTTCATCAGCGAAGGCTACCTGCTCAAGCACATTCGGCGCTGCCATGGGGTATATGCCGGGCGCCGGGAACGGATTCTGCAGCGCCTGGCGGGGGACCTCTCGCCGTGGTTCGACGTGGTGCCCACCGTGGCCGGGTTCCATCTGGCCGCACTGTGCAAGGTGCCGGTGAATATTCCGCAGCTTACCCAATTGGCACGGGAGGCTGACGTGGGGCTCTATCCGCTGAGCGTGTTTTTCCACGACACACCGGTACGCGAGGGACTGAAGATCGGGTTTGGCGCGATCGAAACCCTGGACATTGACCCGGCACTGGACGTGGTGCGGGATATCCTGCGACAGATTGGCTGAGGGAATTTCCGCCGGATTGGCTATTGGTCAAATCCGGATCGGGGCCTAGGGTGAACGGGTCTCGACTCACTCGGAGCCTCACCATGAAAGTACTGCTCGGCACCACCCTGCTGCTGGCCTCGTTAAGCGCCTTTGCCCACGACCCGGTGTACAACCAGGAAAAGATCAACGTGTTGCAGGAACACGCCCTGGCCAACGTCCCCGGCAAGAAAACCGTGATGCTCACCGTGGACTACGCCCCGGGCCAGGCCACCGTGCCCCATAGCCACACCGGCACGGCCGTGGCCTATGTGCTGGAAGGTGCAATCACCTCGCGGGTCAACGATGAAAAGGCGATCACCTACAAGGTCGGCCAGTCGTTCTATGAACCTGCCGGCTCGCGGCACTTTGAATCCAGCAATGCCAGCCAGACCCAACCGGCGAAACTGCTGGTAGTGATGGTGATGGATGACAAGGCCGACGTGCTCACGCCGCTGCCCCACTAACCCGCGCCACCGCACCCTCCTGTGGGAGCTGGCTTGCCTGCGATGGCGGTGCATCAGACACAGTTGTGTTTGCTGATCCACCGCCATCGCCGGCAAGCCAGCTCCCACAGTTTTAACCGCGCACAGTCAGTGGCTCAGGGTCGTTTGAAGTGGTGGCGCAGGTGTTCGATTCGAGGCCGGCAGGTACAGCCTTCAAGGTGGTCGTTGACCATGCCCATCGCCTGCATGAACGCATACATCGTGGTCGGGCCCACATAGCTCCAGCCACGTTTCTTCAGGGCCTTGGACAAACGTGTTGACGCGGCTGACGTGGGGTTGGCCGTCCAGTACGCCATGTCCACCACCGCCGGGCGCTCATCGGCGGCCGGTTCAAACGACCACAACCACGCCGCCAGCGAGCCGGTCTCATCCACCAGCTCACAGGCGCGCCGGGCGTTGTTGATGGTGGACACGATCTTGGCGCGATTGCGCACGATGCCCGGGTCGGCCATCAATCGCTCGATGTCCTGCTCGGTGTACTGCGCCACTCGGCGAAAATCAAAGCCCTCGAACGCCCGGCGAAACGCCTCGCGCTTGCGCAGGATGGTGATCCACGCCATGCCGGCCTGAAAACCTTCCAGGCAAATCTTCTCGTACAGCGCAATGTCATCGGCCACCGGCACGCCCCATTCGTGGTCGTGGTAATCCGGGTACTCCGGCGCCGCCGTGCGCCACCTACAGCTGGTGACGCCCGCCGCGTCCGTGATCAATCCTGGAATATCCATAACTCACCCTGTGAACCAAGCCCGGGATGATAAGCGAAAAAAATTCCGGGCCGCCAACCGCTCAAGTACGAACCTTGCGGACCAACTGGTCAGACCGGGACCTGCCATCCGCGTAATATTTACTTGCGACTTGAAAAAAACCGAGCGTAGACTGGCCCCGCACTGGACATACCGGTCAGACCACAACAATTAAGCCCTGGACCCACCAGGGCACCGAATAGAGATCCTTCCCATGCTCAGATGGTGCTCGCGTTCGATTTTCCTGCAAGTCGTGATTGGCCTGGTGATCGGCATAATCTGCGGCCTCGCCCTCCCTGAATTCTCCTCGCAACTCAAACCCCTGGGTGACGGCTTCATCAAGCTGATCAAAATGCTGATTGGCCTGATCGTATTCTGCGTGGTGGTCAGCGGTATTTCCGGTGCCGGCGACTTGAAGAAAGTCGGGCGCATCGGCCTCAAGTCGGTGATCTACTTCGAAGCACTGACCACCGTGGCCCTGGTGATCGGCCTGATCATGGCCTTCAGCACCGGGATCGGCACCGGCGCCAATATCCACCTGGAGCAACTGTCGTCTGCCGGCCTGAATGAACTGGCAGACCGCGGCCAACACATCAAGGGCACCAGCCAGTTCCTGATGGACCTGATCCCCAACTCGGTGATCGGCGCCTTCGCGGACAACAACGTGCTGCAAGTGCTGTTGTTCTCGGTGTTGTTCGGCAGCGCACTGAACCTGGTGGGCGAAGCCGCTTCCGGCATCTCTCGGTTGATCAACGAGCTGAGCCACGTGATCTTCCGCATCATGGGCATGATCGTGCGCCTGGCGCCCATCGGCGTGTTCGGCGCCATCGCCTTCACCACCAGCACCTACGGCCTGGATTCCCTGCAACACCTGGGCAGCCTGGTGGGCCTGTTCTACCTTACGTGCTTCCTGTTCGTCGCGGTGATTCTGGGGCTGGTGATGCGCCTGTCGGGCCTGCGGATGATGCCGCTGCTCAAGTACCTGCGGGAAGAACTGTTGATCGTGATGGGCACCGCGTCCTCCGATGCCGTGTTGCCACAGATCATGCGTAAACTGGAACACCTTGGCATTGGCAGCTCCACCGTGGGCCTGGTGATTCCGACCGGGTACTCGTTCAACCTCGATGGTTTCTCGATCTACCTGACCCTGGCCATCGTGTTTATCGCCAATGCCACCGGCACACCGCTGTCGATGACCGACCTGCTGACCATCCTGCTGGTGTCGCTGATCACCTCCAAGGGCGCCCACGGGATTCCGGGTTCGGCACTGGTGATTCTGGCGGCGACACTCACCGCAATCCCGGCGATTCCGGTGGTGGGCCTGGTGCTGGTGCTGGCGGTGGACTGGTTCATGGGCATTGGCCGGGCGCTGACCAACCTGATCGGCAACTGCGTCGCCACCGTGGCCATCGCCCGCTGGGAAAAAGACATCGATATCCAGCGCGCCAACAAGGTGCTGGACGGTCAACAAGGGTATGCCTTCCAGGCCAAGAAACCGGTGCTGCCCGCCCACCAAGAGTTCTGATGAGACAGACTCACCCCCTGTGGCGAGGGAGCTTGCTCCCGCTGGGGCGCGAAGCGGCCCCAAAAAATGGGCCTGCTGCGCAGTCCAGCGGGAGCAAGCTCCCTCGCCACACAAAGCAGACAGTTCAATTTAAAGGGAGCCACACGTGATCACCTCGTCAACCGTCGTCAATTCAGTGGTAGAAAAACTGCGCGCCGCCCTGGCGAGGGGTCAGTGGCGGCGCGGCGAGATGCTGCCCGGCCAGCGTGAACTGGCCGAGCAAATGGGCATCAGCCGCCCGAGCCTGCGCGAAGCGGTGATCGTGCTGGAAACCCTAGGCCTGGTGCGCTCCATGCCCGGCAAGGGCGTGGTGGTGCTGGAAACCACCCTCAGCGAATCCCAGGCCCAGGACAGCGGCGTGGCGGACGCCAGCCTCGAAGACATCCTGCAACTGCGCTACACCCTCGAGCCCTTTATCGTAGGTTTAGTGGCGCAATCCATCAGCAGCAAGGAAGTCGGGCAACTGCGCCTGACCCTGATGGACATGCGCGAAGCCCTCGACGCCGGCGACAGCGAAGCCGGGATGAACGCCTACATCGCGTTCCACGAAGAACTGTTCGCCCTGACCTCCAACCCGATCTTCCAGAACGTGGTGCAACAGACCAGCAACGCCCTCAAGCAAAGCGCCCAGGTGCTGCGCAACTCCCCCGAACACCTGGCGGAACGCTTGCAGGAAAACGACGCCGTGGTGCGGGCGATCCGCAACAAGAACAGCGCCCTTGCCAGCGCCGAAATGCGCCGGCATATCCTGCAGGAAGGCTTGCGCATGGGCATTCGCTTGAACATCCCGGATGACCATCTGGGTAGCTGACTTCCAGGAGACCGCGCATGACCGCTCACGCCCTGCACACCCCTTTCCCCTTTACGCCGTTGCGCCTGGTGGGCAAGCCGAAACTCTCGGTGGACGACATCTACCCGGCACTGTTCGACGCCATTCTCGAGCAACGCATCGCGCCCGCCAGCCGTTTTACCGAGGAGAGCCTCGGGCAAAGTTTTGGCGTCAGCCGCAGCGTGATTCGCCGAGTGCTGGCGCGGCTGTCGCACCAGCAAGTGATCATCCTGCGGCCCAACCATCGGGCCCAGGTGGCGGCACCTGATGCACAACAGACCCAGCAGATTCTCGAGGCGCGGCGCCTGACGGAAATCACCGTGGTGCAGTTGGCGTGTGCCCAGGCGAAACCGGCGCAGATCCGCCAACTGCGGGAGTTGATCGCACGGGAGCGCGACTGCATCGAGCGTGACGAGCGCGGGCCGGCGATTCGGCTCTCCGGGGAGTTTCACCTGCAACTGGCAGCCATCGCCGGGAATGCACCGTTGGCACAGTTTCTCAACAGCCTGGTGCCGCTGACCTCATTGGCGATTGCGCAGTTTGAGGCCAAGGCTTGCACGTATTGCGCATGGCAGGAACATAGGGCGATTGTGGATGCGGTGGAGCATGGCGATGCCGGCAAAGCCGTCAACTTGATGACCCGGCATCTGGATCATCTGGAAGCCAAGCTACTACGCAGCAATTGATCACACTGTTTTAACCTGTGGCGAGGGAGCTTGCTCCCGCTGGGACGCGCAGCGGCCCCAAAAACGGGACTGCTGCGCAGCCCAGCGGGAGCAAGCTCCCTCGCCACAAGTTGAGATAACACGCCGATAATCAAATGCAAAAAAGCCCGATATCTTTCGATACCGGGCTTTTGGTTTTACCGCTCAATCAAGCCAGTTACAGCACCGATTGACCGCTCATCGCCAGGTCCAGCAACTCACGGTTGGCCACCGCGTACATGGCGTAGTCCGTGCCGACTGCAGCACGAATCTCCACCATCATGGTGCGCCAGCGATCAGCCATGTCCTGGTGCTGCTCAAGCCACAGGGCCACGCGGGCTTCCATGTCTTCTGGCGCATCGGCCATTTGCAGTACGGAAATGGTGATCGCCCGTTGCTGCCAATCCACGTCATCGCGGAAGGCTTCGCGGGCCTGGGCCTGCCAGTTGTTGCCCACGGGCAGGCTGCTGATCTGCTGCAGGTACCACGGCAAGTCCAGGGCGCTGCCGACGGCGAAGTAAGCCTTCGCGACGTCTGCCGCACTTTGGCCTGTCACGTCGGCGGCTTCGATGATTGGCAGGAGGGTGTACAGGTGGGTAGTGCCTGCAACCATGCGCGCCAACAACTCCGGCACACCGGCTTCGACGTAAGCCTGGTAACGGTTCTGCCAACCTTCGCGGGTCGGGCCTTCCAGCAGTTCGTCGAGCTTGAGGCCCAGCGCGGCAAGGTGCGGACCGAAGTGCGCAACATCACGCCCGGCATCCTGTTCGTTGCGACGGCTGCGCAGGAACCAGCGCGTGGCACGGCGGCCCAGGCGCATCAGCTCGTCCATCAGCTCCAGTTGCACGTCGGCCGAGACCTGGTGGTCCAGGGCTTCGATCTGACGGAACCAGTGCGGGAGGTGGAAGATGTCACGCACGATCACGTAGGCGCCCGCCACGTTCGCCGGGCTCATGCCGGTGGACTCTTTGAGGCGCTGAACGAAGGTGATGCCCATGTGGTTGACCAGGTCGTTGGCGATCTGGGTGCTGACGATCTCGCGCTTCAGACGGTGGCGACGCATGGCTTCGGAGAACTTCGCCACCAGGCTCGGCGGGAAAGCGGTCTCCATGTCACGGGTCAGGTAGTCGTCATCCGGCACCAGGGATTTGAGCAACGCTTCCTTGAGGTCGATCTTGCTGTAGGAGATCAGTACCGACAGCTCCGGACGGGTCAGGCCCTTGCCCGCAGCGGCGCGCTCGTTGAGCTGCTCCTCGGTCGGCAGGTACTCGATGGCACGGTCCAGCTTGCCACGGCCTTCCAGGTCGCTCATCAGGCGCTTGTACTCGGCCACGCGCTCGAAGGCTTTGCGGGCAGCCAGGGACAGGGCCTGGGTTTGCTTGTAGTTGTTGCCCAACACCAGGCTGCCGACTTCGTCGGTCATGCTCGCCAGCAACTGGTTGCGCTGCTTGTCGGTCATGTCACCGGCCTGCACCACTTCGTTGAGCAGGATCTTGATGTTCACTTCGTGGTCGGAGCAGTCCACACCACCGGCGTTGTCGATGAAGTCAGTGTTGGAACCGCCGCCATTGAGGCCGAATTCCACACGACCCAGCTGCGTCATGCCGAGGTTACCGCCCTCGCCCACCACCTTGCAGCGCAGCTCGTTGCCATTGACGCGCAGGGCGTCGTTGGCCTTGTCGCCCACATCGGCGTGGCTCTCGGTGCTGGCCTTGACGTAGGTGCCGATACCGCCGTTCCACAACAGGTCCACCGGCGCCTTGAGCAAGGCATTCAGCAGTTCGGTCGGGGTCAGCTTGTCGGCCTGGATGTCGAAGCGTTCTTTCATCTGCGGCGAGATGGCAATGCTCTTCGCGCTGCGCGAGAAGATACCGCCGCCTTCGGACATGATGCTGGTGTCGTAGTCGGTCCAGGCCGAGCGCGGCAGGTCGAACAGGCGCTGACGTTCAGCGAAGCTGTTGGCCGGGTTCGGGTTTGGATCGATGAAGATGTGCAGGTGGTTGAAGGCGGCGACCAGTTGCAGCTTGTCGGACATCAACAGGCCGTTGCCGAACACGTCGCCGGCCATGTCGCCCACGCCCACCACGGTGATGCTGTCTTGCTGGACGTTGATGCCGCGCTCACGGAAGTGACGCTGCACCCCCACCCACGCGCCCTTGGCGGTGATGCCCATTTTCTTGTGATCGTAACCGGCAGAACCACCGGAAGCGAACGCATCACCCAGCCAGAAGCCGTAGTCGATGGCGATGCCGTTGGCGATGTCGGAGAAGGTCGCAGTGCCCTTGTCCGCTGCTACTACCAGGTACGGGTCATCGTTGTCGTGGCGCACCACGTTCAACGGTGGCACCAGGGCGCCGTCTTTCAGGTTGTCGGTAATGTCCAACAGGCCGGAAATGAAGATGCGGTAGCAGGCGATGCCCTCGGCCGCGATCTCGTCCCGGCTGCCGCCCAACGGCAGGCGACGCGGCAGGAAACCGCCCTTGGCGCCCACCGGCACGATCACCGAGTTCTTCACTTGCTGGGCTTTTACCAGGCCCAGCACTTCAGTGCGGAAGTCTTCTTCACGGTCGGACCAGCGCAGGCCGCCGCGAGCGACGTTGCCAAAGCGCAGGTGCACGCCTTCAACCCGAGGCGAGTAGACGAAGATTTCAAACTTCGGCACCGGCTTGGGCAGCTCAGGAATCGCGTGCGGGTTGAACTTGAAGCTGAAGTACGACTTGTTCTGGCCGTTGGCGTCAGCCTGGTAGAAGTTGGTCCGCAGGGTGGCCTTGATCAGGTCCAGGTAGCGACGCAGGATACGGTCTTCGTTGAGCACCTGAACGTCGTCCAGGGCCGTGAGGATCGCTTGTTCCAGGCGTTGCTGCTTGTCTTCGAGGTCTTCGGCGGTGAGCTTGCGCGCCAGGTAGAAACGGGTCTTGAACAACCGGGTCAACTCGCGGGCGATGTCGGTGTGGTTGTTCAGGGTGCTGGCGATGTAACCCAGGTCGAAGCCCAGGCGAATCTGCTTCAGGTAACGGGCGTAGGCACGCAGCAGCGCCACGTCGCGCCATGGCAGGCCGGCCGTCAGCACCAGGCGGTTGAACGCATCGTTTTCGGCATCGCCGTGCACGATATGCACGAATGCGTCCTGCAGGGTGTCGTTCAATTGCTGGATATCGAGGTTCACACCTTCGGCGGCGATGAACGCGAAATCGTGAATCCAGAACTCGCGGCCATTGGCATGACGCAGGCGGTACGGGAATTCACCCAGTACACGCAGGCCGAGGTTTTCCAGGATCGGCAGCACATCGGACAGCGCCAGCGGCGTATCGGCGTGATACAGCTTGCAATGCAGCTCGCGCTGGCCGGAAACCTGGCCCAGCGGCTGGTAGAAACTCATCACCAGCGGGTTGGCTTCGGTCAGGCTGAGCAAGTGCTGCATGTCGACCACGGCCGAATGCGCGGCGAAACGCTCGCGGTAGCCGGCCGGGAAACCTTTCGGGAAATCAGCCAGCACGTTGGTGCCGTGGGCTTCGCCGAAGCTTTCCACCACCAGGCTGGAGTAGTCGTCCTGCCAGCTGCGGCAGGCCTGCACCACTTCTTTTTCCAGTTGCAGCGGGTCGATGTCCAGGCGGTTCTTCGGGTCCACCCGCAGGATCAACTGCACGCGAGCCAGTACGGACTCGGAGAAGAACGTCCAGAACTCGCAGTCCGAGGCTTTCAGGCGATCCATCAGCACTTGCTGGATCTTCTGGCGCACTTCGGTGGAATAGATGTCGCGCGGCACGTAGGCCAGGCAGTAGCAGAAACGGCCGTACGGGTCCTTGCGCAGAAACACGCGGATCTTGTTGCGTTCCTGGATCTGCACGATCGACATCACGGTGCTGAACAGCTCGTCCACCGGGGTCTGGAACAGGTCATCACGGGGCAGCACCTCGACCACCTGGGCCAGTTCCTTGCCCAAGTGCGCCTTGGCCTGGAAGCCCGAGCGACGCTCGATTTCCGTCACCTTGCGACGGATGTAAGGAATCACCCGCACGCTTTCGCCGTACACCGAGGAGGTGTAGAGGCCCATGAAGCGGCATTCCTTGATGACCTTGCCGTCGGCGTCGATCTGGCGGATCGACACGTAGTCCGGGTAGGCCGGGCGGTGCACGCGGCTTGGGTGTGCAGCCTTGGCGAACGACAGCACGGCCGGCTCACGCAGATAGTTCACCGCGTAGTCTTCGATGCGCAGCTCGTCGGCCGTCAGGCCCGGGCGCAGCAGTTTGGTCAGACCGAGGAACGAGTTGGCGTCATATTCGATATGACCGCCGTCCGCCTCGTCACGTACCACAAACTCTTCATAGCCGAGGAAGGTGAAGTGGTTGCCCACCAGCCATTCCAGGAAGCTCTTGATCTCGGCTTTTTCTTCGCCGTCGATCACGTACGGGCTGGCGTCGATACCGGCCAGCAGCTCCTGGACCTTGGCTTTCATCGGTTCGAAATCGGCGACTGCAACGCGCACTTCGCCCAGTACCTGCTCAAGTTCCTTGCTCAGGACACTCAGCTCGGCGGCGTTGGCGCAACGGTCGATTTCCAGGTACATCAGCGATTCTTGCTGAACGTCTTCGCCCTGGGTGCCTTTGGGCAGGATTTCCAGCAGTTCGCCCTTCTTGCCACGACGCACGCTGAGAACGGTGGTTTGCAGAGTGTGGATGCTGTAGCCACGGCGGTTCAGCTCGGTACGCACCGAGTCCACCAGGAATGGCAGGTCGTGGTGCAGCACTTCGACCGCGGTGTGGGTCGATTGCCAGCCATGACGTTCGTAATCGGGGTTGTAGACCCGCACTTGCGGTTGGTTGTGATCAAAGCGCTCAAGCAGGCGCCAGGCAGACAGGGTGCAACCGGCCAGGTCGGACAAGCGACGCTGGGTCAGTTCATCCAGGGAAATGATGCCGAAGAATTGTTCAGCGAACAGCGCCACTTGTGGCAGTGCCTGTTCACTGATGTGCTGCGCCAGTGCCGCTTGCAGTTGGTGCTGGAAGTCGGCTTTGCTGGCTGCGGTGAAGAACGCCATCTGTGGTACTCCGCTTGGGCTTGTTATTGATGGAAGCGTCGCGTGTTATCCCCTTGCGGGGAGACCGTCAGCTCTGTTCGCGGTCTACAGTAACGAATTCAGAGTGACAGGTGGGTGAAGCTGGACAAGACAATGAGGTCACATTCAACTTCCATAAGATGCGCACCTTGCCAGGTGACGGTACGACGGGCAGGTCAGACTCCTGGCGAGGCACATCCGTTGCGCAGCTTAACGAGTGTAGGAAGCAAGCTGCTTGCGACGCTGCGACATATTCGGTCATCGGCACGCTGCCGGCGGGTTGCGACTTGGGCAACCGGGTGTTTTCGGAGAAATCCCGGGGCGCCGAGTACCGGAAATGACTGATATTGCCCGCCAGGTCATGCCACAAGGTCTGACACACGATGCAGCACAAAATTCGCCGCATTTTCGCCAGCATGCCGCACGCCTCCTGAGAAAGTGAATCATCAGGGTAAATTCTCGGTGGTCGCCCCCTTCCCAATAGAGAGGCTGAACTCCCAATCACATCAAAAGCTAAATGAGTGATTTGTCGAACCGCTCTTAGTTTGCCTACCTCTCACAAAACCATAAACATCACAAACCATTGAAACAGCTGCGTACAACCGCAGCTAAGCCAAAAAATCAAACATAGACAACTATCATCCCACGCCCCGACGAGATAATTCCTACACAAACACAGGACGCTCGCGCCTTCACACCAATTGAATCGAGGTAGGGCCACTGCTATTAATTGATCACTTGCGAAATTACGCGCAAGTGGGGAACTCACTATCGAGTGCCTCTCATTCAAAATAGAAACGAGGTGATTGAAATGGGTAATAAACGCTCCGAAATAACCATCCCGACTGGCTTTCCGCAAAACGCAGGCGCATCCGAAAGCTTACTAGCGACCGAGGTCCACTTCTTCGCCACACTCACAAACTGACATTCCATACAAATGAAGCACCCGCTAAAAAATGCCGAAAGGAAATCCTTTCGGCATTCAAAAATAACGAGGCAAGCATGTCAGAGCGAGAACTAAGCCCAACCAATGCTCTATCAAAAATAAAAGAGACCATTCATAGCCTTGGCCTAACTGCGATTACGCAGTATGCAAACAAAGAAAACCTAGTAGCGACAACGGAACTGTACGACGCAAATAGCCAACTAGTCGCATCGGGCGCAGGCAAAGGGCCCGAATCACTTATTGGAGCACTCGCTGAAAGCTTAGAACACCTTATCGCGGGCCAACCAATCGCCCTTGGTATTACGACGTGTCACTGCAAGGCAGTTGCTGCACAAGCGCCAGCAAAAATCGATGGCTTACTCTTCAACTGCTCTCAAATCAAGGAGCCTCTTGAATGCTTAACGCTCACAACCCTTGATAAAAAGGAAAAATTATTAGTCCCACACGCGCTCCTCTGCCCAGCCATCGCCAAAAACAAACATCCCAAAGGAAACTCTCACTTAAATTTTCTAGCCCGCTACTCATCCAATTCAGGTATGGCATTCGGATGTACGGAAGACGAGGCCCTCTTGCACGGCATTCTCGAAGTCATTGAGCGACACATTCTATCGCTTTTTTATATGGCAATTTGCAAAATCGGCCCACCCATAAATTTATACTCCCCGTCCACATCCCTCCTTGCGATGGCACTACATAACAATCCGTATGCAATAAAATCTGCCCAACGTCTCCAGATCGTGGTCATTAAAGATTTTTTAGGCGTTTATTTTGCAGCAGCTTTCCCCAGAGCGGGCGCAGGCGATCTACATATTGCATCTGTTGGCTCAGGTTGCTCGCTGGACGTTAACGTAGCTTTGCAGCGAGCGGTGACGGAGCAATTCCAAGCAAACGAACTGTATGACTCTGCAGGAGAGGAGCTGGACAAGAAAACCCTGGAGCTGCTGTCTAGCTCAGAAAAGCTCAAACCTCTCATTGAGTTCTCCTCAATAAAGAACTTGAGACTGCCCCTCATTAAACATCAACACAAACAATTCTCAGCAAGCGTTCCGCATCAGCTGCAAATATTACAAAACAGCCTTTCCAATGACGGAAAGAAAATATTCTTCAGAACACTCACCAAGTTTGCCAACGGCTGTAGCGTTATACAAATCTACATCCCCAGCCTTGAGCGCTTCAACATTATTAGAAGTGGAAACTTGGTAGCGCCCCAGCACACTCTACTCAGCTGCCCCACCCCTACACTATAAGTATGAATGCAGCGAAGAATGCCTATAGGCGACCAAATGCAAACACTTGTTAAAATAGCATGCAAACAGCATACAGCTCTGCTTACGTCTACCGTCCTTACCACAATAGGGCTTAAAGTTATAGCGCTCGCGCCACCTTTACTGCTAGGAGAAGTCGTAGACGCACTTAGCAACAACCAGCCAGCAATGAACACCTTATTCATACTGATTGCAGGCTTCATTCTGGCCGGATGCATTCAGGCCTTAGTAAACCCTGCGCAAATATTCCTATTATCCAAGCTAATCCAACAAATCGTAAGAGATGCTTCGATCAATTGGATTGGGCAATTACTGCACAAAGACTTTCATCACTTTAGCTCATGGCGCATTGGCCACTTCATAAAGTCTGTGGAACGCGGAATCACGGCTCACGAAAAATTGCTTACGTTTTTCGTCACTGTCGCATTTCCTATGTGCCTGGAGTTGCTAATTGTTGGGGGAGCCTTTTTGTATATGGGTGGTAGCGGAGTGTTCCTCGCTGTGATCGGCCTGAGTGCTATCTATCTTTTTACAGCCCACAAAATCATAAGATGGCGGAGAAAGCACATTGACAGGATCAACGAACAAGAAGATGAGCTGGGTGCCATTCTGTTCAACACTTTAAAATCGGGGAAGTCTATAAAACTGGAAGGAGCAGAACATACTGCCACACACCCTTTGAATGAAGCTTTCACCCAATACGCCAATGCCGCGGTAACAGTTACAAGCTCCGGCGGTTTTTTAAACGGTATAAAGATCCTATTCATCAGCCTTGCCACCGGAGGGCTACTTGGCTGGGGGGTATTGGATCAGCTTTCAGGACAACCCGTTATTAGTCTTGGGCAATTAGTTGCGACATTCTCAATCGCTGGCAGCTTCTTAATCAACATTACTGCGCTTACAGAAGGCTACCGGGTACTGGATCAATTTCTCGCAGACCAGCGCCGACTCCTGCACCTACTGTCGTTACCAAATTTTGGCGACGACAACGGCCAACTCGAAATACCGCTAAAGCCCAAATCAACGTTAATACTTAATCCCTGCATCGTGACTGACACCAGCTCCATCCGCTTGACCATCAAGACAGCCATCGAATTTACCCAAAGTCAGTCAGTTGCCATCACTGGGCCAAGTGGAGCGGGGAAATCTACCTTGCTGGAAGTGCTGGCAGGCTTGAACCCCTCACTGACAAGCAGGTTGCTTATCGACGACAAGCCCATTTGCGAACTGAGTGCCCAAGCGCATTTGAGGTACCTGAGGTATTGCCCCCAGTCGCCCCAGTTCCTGGAAGGCTACTTTGATCACTCCGTACTGTTTGGAATCCCCCCCTCCCCACACTTGAACCACGCAATTGAGCAACTGAACCTGGAAGAAATCGTTTTAAACCGCAGCCTCAGCGAAAACGCGTCCAATATTTCAGGAGGCGAAGCAAAGCGTCTGTCCCTGCTGCGCCTCGTCAACAGGCCCGGGGAATTCAATTTATTCGATGAACCCAGCGCGTCCATTGAACAAAAACTGGCCACGCCTGTGTGGGATCTGCTGTTCGATATCTTCGGCAAACGCGGATTGATATGCGTCACACATGATATCCGCCACCTGCACCGTTTTGATCAGGTTATTGTCATGTCAAACGGAGCAATCATTGATCAAGGCCCTTGGAGCGAGTTGGCTAACAAAACGTCGATCTTGACGCTGTTAAGTGACTTTGATCTGGAAAACCAAACCGGCAACAGCTAGGAGCCCCTCATACACGATGCAGCACAAAATTCGCCGCAATGGCACAATTGCCCTGCTTCGCCCTCCCCCAGACAGGATTAACCATGCCATTGCAACTCACCACCGCCCACCTGATCGTCAACCCGTGCGATGACGAAGAAGACAACATGGCCATGCTCTGCTGCCACGGCGACAAGGGCGAGATGTTCATGGTGACCCGTTATCCGGACGAGGACGAGGTGGAAGTCACCTGGGATTACGAGCCGTCGACCCTGGACGGGCTGAAGATCACCCTGAGTGCCACGACACTGTTGGTGGAGATTGGCGCGGCGGATGCCGATGCATTGGGCGGCCACGATCAATTGGCAATCACCCACGGCACCGCCGAGTCGGATCTGGCCGAAGTGGAGGAAACCCTGCAGAACATTCTCAAGGGCACCGGGACCTATATCCGGGCCTAGTTGCCAAATCCGCACAATGTGGCGAGGGCGCTTGCTCCCGCTGGGCTGCGAAGCGGCCCCAATCCAGCCAACTGCGTTCTGCCTGGAAAAACTCGGCAGCCTTGCTGGGGCTGCTGCGCAACCCACCGGGAGCAAGCTCCCTCGCCACAAAGGCAGGCGCCTATCGGAAAAAACCTCAGACATTTCCCACATTTCCCGAAAAATACCCCCCGCGCCGTTAGTCTCCACCCCCTCCGATGCATTAAAGTAACGCCCCCAGGCCTGGCATTTTTCGCAATGCCCAGTCTCACCTCTCCAGGAACCGTCATCGATGGAACATCGTGAAGCGCTGCTTGCGCTGCGAACCTTTCTTTCAACGCAGATTCTCGGCCAGGAAAAACTCATCGAGCGCTTGCTCATTGCCCTGCTCGCCGATGGCCATATGCTGGTTGAAGGCGCTCCCGGCCTGGCCAAGACCAAGGCTATCAAGGAGCTTGCCGAAGGGATCGAGGCACAGTTCCATCGCATCCAGTTCACCCCCGACCTGCTGCCCGCCGACATCACCGGCACCGAGATCTATCGCCCGGAAACCGGCAGTTTCGTGTTCCAGCAAGGCCCGATCTTCCACAACCTGGTGCTGGCGGACGAAATCAACCGTGCCCCGGCCAAGGTGCAGTCGGCATTGCTCGAAGCCATGGCCGAGCGCCAGGTCAGCGTGGGGCGCAGCACTTACGAGTTGTCGCCATTGTTCCTGGTGATGGCCACGCAAAACCCGATCGAGCAGGAAGGCACCTACCCGCTGCCCGAAGCCCAGCTCGACCGTTTCCTGATGCACGTGAAAATCGGCTTCCCCGATGCCGCCGTCGAGCGCCGCATCCTGCAGCAGGCCCGTGGCGAAGCCCTCAACGGTGAAACCAAGCCCGAGCGACGCGTCAGCCAGCAGGCGATCTTCGCCGCGCGCAAGGAAATCCTCGGCCTGTACATGGCCGATGCGGTGGAGGAATACCTGGTGCAACTGGTCATGGCCACTCGCACCCCGGCCAAGTTCGATCCGGAAATGGCCGAATGGATTGCCTATGGCGCCAGCCCTCGTGGCTCGATTGCCCTGGACCGCTGCGCCCGGGCCCACGCCTGGCTGGCCGGCCGCGATTTCGTCAGCCCGGAAGACATCCAGGCGGTGCTGTTCGACGTGCTGCGCCACCGCATCATTCTGTCGTTCGAGGCCGAAGCGGCCGGCATCGACCAGGACCGCGTGGTGCAACGCATTCTCGACGTCGTTGCCGTCGCTTGACGCCTATGAACGCTGGCGATGGAACCCGTGTCACCCTGAGCGAATTGATCGAGATGCGTCATCGCGTGCGGGAAGTGCAGTTGTTTTCCACGCCGAGCCAGCGCAGCCCGCTGATCGGCCTGCACCACTCGAAACTGCGCGGGCGCGGGGTCGACTTCGACCAGGTGCGGGTGTATCAGGCCGGCGACGATGTGCGCACCATCGACTGGCGCGTCACTGCACGCACCCAGGAGCCCCACACCAAGCTGTTTCATGAAGAGCGCGAACGGCCGATCTTCATCATGGTGGAGCAAAGCTGCCGCTTGTTTTTCGGCTCGGGGCAGATGTTCAAATCGGTGCTGGCGGCTCAGGCGGCGAGCCTGATCGGCTGGGCGGCGCTGGGCCATAACGACCGGGTCGGCGGGCTGGTGTTCGGTGACAGCGAGCACTACGAAATCAAACCCCGGCGCAGCAAGCAAAGCCTGCTGCAATTGCTCAACCGGTTGGTACGGGTCAACCAGAGCCTCAACACCGAACGCCGCCCCGAAGCCGACGCCCTCGGCATGGCCTTGCGCCGAGCCCGGGAAGTATTGCGCCCGGGCAGCCTGGTGATTGTGATCTGTGACGAGCGCGCCCTGACCGAAGGCGCCGAGCAACAGCTGAGCCTGCTGTCACGGCATTGCGACCTGCTGCTGTTGCCGGTTTCCGACCCGCTGGACCACGCCCTGCCCGCCGCCGGCCTGCTGCGCTTCGCCGAGCGCGGCGCACAGCTGGAACTGGACACTCTGAATTTTGATCTGCGCCAGGCCTACAAGGCCCAGGCCGAAGCCCGCAGCGCACGCTGGGAACTGCTCGCGCAAAAGCTGCGGGTGCTGTTGATGCCCTTGAGTACCCAGGGTGAAATGGTCGAGCAACTGCGCGAATACCTGAACCCGCAACGCCCGGTTAAAAAGCAATGAGCAGCCTCGACCAACTGCAACCCCTGATCGCCCCGCCGGTGATCGGCTTCTGGCCGCCGGCGCCGGGTTGGTGGCTGTTGCTTCTGATCATCCCGTTGGCGGGCTGGGGCCTGTGGTGGCTGCGCCGTTTCCTGCCAGCCAAGCGCCCATTGGCCCGTGCCGAACAACCCCTGGATCCGCTGCGCATCGCCGCCCTCGCCGAACTGGCGCTGATGCCCAAACCCTACGACGGCGCACCGGCCGGTGCCTGGCTGCAACAGCTCAACGGCCTGCTCAAGCGCCTGTGCCGCAACGACTACCCCTACAGCCAGAGCCACACCCTCAATGGCCGCAAGTGGCTGGCGTTCCTCGACAACCGCTGCCCCGCCGCCGGCCTGACCCGCTGGATGGTGCTGGTGGAAGGCGCCTACAAGCCCGAATGCAAACTCGACGACAAGGCCATCGCCGGGCTGACCCAGGCCGTCGACACCTGGATTCGCAAACATGTTTGAGTTCGCCTGGCCGTGGATCTTTGCCCTGTTGCCATTGCCCTGGTTGCTGCGCCTCATCCTGCCGGTGGCCGACAGCGGCGAACCGGCGCTGAAAGTCAGCTTCCTCAGCGACCTCGAAGGCCTGGCCCGCCGCCGCGCGCGGGTCAACCTGCCGGGATGGCGCCAGCAAGCACCGTTTGTGTTCCTGTGGCTGCTGCTGTTGACCGCCGCCGCCCGCCCGGAATGGCTCGGCGAACCCTTGCCGATTGCAGCCAGCGGCCGCGACTTGCTGGTGGCGGTGGACGTTTCCGGCTCGATGGACTTCCCCGACATGCAATGGCAAGACGAAGACGTCAGCCGCCTGAGCCTGGTCAAGCACCTGCTGGGAGATTTCCTGGAGGGCCGCGAAGGTGATCGCGTGGGATTAATCCTGTTCGGCAGCCAGGCCTATCTGCAAGCGCCGCTGACCTTTGACCGGCGCACCGTGCGCACCTGGCTGGATGAGGCACGGATTGGCATCGCCGGTAAAAACACCGCGATTGGCGACGCCATCGGCCTGGCCCTCAAGCGCCTGCGCCAGCGTCCGGCGCAAAGCCGGGTGCTGATCCTGGTCACCGACGGCGCCAACAATGCCGGCGAAATCGACCCGCTGACCGCCGCCCGCCTGGCCGCCGAAGAAGGCGTGAAAATCTACCCGATCGGCATCGGCGCAGACCCCGAGCAAACCGGCTCCCTGGGCATCCTCGGCGTCAACCCGAGCCTCGACCTCGACGAACCGGCCCTCAAGGCCATCGCCGAGGCCACCGGCGGCCGCTACTTCCGCGCCCGCGACGGCAACGAACTGCTGAAGATCAAGGAAACCCTCGACCAGCTCGAACCCGTGGCCCAGCAACCCACCCAGGCCCGCCCCGCCCAGGCGCTGTACAGCGCGCCGCTGGCGTTGGCGCTGATCCTCAGCATGCTGCTGGTGATCCAGGAACGCTGGCCGGATAACGCCCTGCAACGCCTGTTCAGCAAACTCTCAAGCAAGGGCCGTTTCCTGCAACCCAATCCTGAATGGCGTGAACGCCTCAAACGCTTGCGTTTGCGGAGGCGTCGATGATCGCCCTGTGGCCGCACTGGTTCCGTCCCTGGTGGCTGTTGCTGCTGCCGCTGCTCGGCTGGTTGCTGTGGCAGTTGTGGCACCGCCAGAAACGCGCCGGGCGCTGGCAGATGATTCTGCCGCCGGCGTTCCATGCCGCGCTGCTCAGTGGCGGCAGTGGCCGCGAAAGCAAGTCGCCATGGGTGGTGCTCGGCATCGCCTGGCTGCTGGCCGTGCTGGCGTTGCTGGGCCCGAGCTGGGAACGCGTCGAACAGTCCAGCCAGAAGCCCGCCGACCCGCTGGTGGTGCTGCTGGAACTGACCCCGGAAATGCTCGCCACCGACAGCCCGCCCAGCCGCCTCGAACAGGCACGGCGCAAGCTGTTCGACCTGCTTCAGGCCCGCAGCGATGCGCAGACCGCCATCGTGGTCTACGCCGGCAGCGCGCACACGCTGGTGCCGCTGTCCGACGACCTGGCCACCAGCCATAACCTGCTGGAAGCCCTCCGCCCCTCGATCATGCCCGAGCCCGGCCACCGCGCAGACCTGGCGGTGGAAAAAGCCCTGAGCCTGCTCAAGCATGGCGGCCTCGGCCAGGGCCGGCTGCTGCTGATCGGCTCGTCGCTGTCCAAGCAGGAACGCCAGGGGATCCGCCTGCAGCTGCAAGGCAACCAGGCGCCGAGCTTGTCGATCCTTGGCATCGGCAGCCGTGAAGGCACGCCGGTGACCCAGGAAAGCGGCGAATTCCTCAAGGACGCCCAAGGCGCAATCCTCGTACCGCGTCTCGACAGCCCGACCCTCAAGGCCTTCGCCAGCGAAATGGGCGGCCTCTACCGCCAGGCACGCCTGGACGACAAGGACCTGCGCCACCTCGGGATGCTGGACGGCCCGCAAAGCCTGCGCAATGACGGCCAACTGCTGCACCTCGATACCTGGGCCGACCAGGGTTATTGGTTGCTCTTGCCACTGCTGCTGCTCGCTGCCTGCGCCGGGCGCCGGGGCTGGCTGTTCTTCCTGCCGTTGCTGCTGTTGGGCGCGCCGCAGCCCAGCTATGCCTTCGACTTCCAGGACCTGTGGCTGCGCCCCGACCAACAGGGCCAACTGCTGCTGA
The DNA here is from genome assembly GCF_013385695.1 of Pseudomonas sp. D8002. Taxonomy (NCBI): domain Bacteria; kingdom Pseudomonadati; phylum Pseudomonadota; class Gammaproteobacteria; order Pseudomonadales; family Pseudomonadaceae; genus Pseudomonas; species Pseudomonas sp. D8002. The sequence continues at coordinate 19,533 of NZ_JACAPM010000044.1, read as the reverse complement.
AGAAAAAACGCCCGGCCGAAGCAGCCGAACATTTCGAAGACCCGCAATGGCAAGGCGTCGCACTGTATGAAGCGGGCAACTATGCCGAAGCCGCCAAGCGGTTTGCCGAAGGCAGCGACGCCTACTCCCACTACAATCGAGGCAATGCCCTGGCCAAAAGCGGCGAGCTGGAAGCGGCGATCGATGCCTACGAACAAGCCCTCGAAGCCCAGCCAGACTTGCAGCCGGCGCTGAAGAACAAGGCGCTGGTGGAAAGCCTGATGCAACAGGAACCGGAAAAAACCGAGCCGGCCAAGCCTGCAAAAAACGAGGATGACGAAACCACCCAACCCGGCCAGACTGCGCAACCGGGCGCCAGCAGCCAGACCGCCACCGGTGGCGAGCAGACGTCCCAAGGCCAGGGCCAGCCCGGCGCTACCGATACACAAACCGGGGCCACGCCCCACGCCGGCAGCAACGAGGTACCCGGCAGCGAGTTGGGTGATGAACAAACCACCACCCCGCCCCTGCGCCCGGTCGACGGCACGCTTGAAGGCGAGCAGCGCCAGGCCCTGGAACAATGGCTGCGGCAGATCCCGGACAACCCCGGCGAGTTGCTGCGACGCAAATTCTGGTACGAACAGCAACAACATCAGGACAAGACTCGATGAACCGCTGCACCGCCCTTCTTCTCACCCTCGCGTTGTGGGCCAGCCAGGCCCAGGCCGCCGGCCTGGTGGCCAGTGTCGACCGCAGCCGCATCAATTCCGGGGAGACGGTGGAACTGACGGTGGAATCCAACGACGTCACGCTGTTCGGCAAACCGGACCTGGCGCCGCTGGACCCTCGGTTTGAAGTGAGCGGCACACGCCAGATCAACCAGCTCACCACCCTGGGCGGCGACAACCACGCCACCACCCGCTGGATCATCACCCTGCTGCCCAAGGAGAACGGCACCGTGGTGATTCCACCGTTGCAGATCGGCGAACTCAAGACCCAGCCGATTACCCTGCAAGTGGTGGAAACCGTCAGCCAGAACACCGAGGCCCAACTGGCTCCTGTGTTCATCGAAACCAACCTCGACCAGGACAGCGTCTACGTCCAGGCCCAGGCGTTGCTGACCGTGCGCGTCTACCACTCGGTATCGCTGTATGACGACAGCAGCCTCACGCCGTTGCAGGTCGCCGATACGCGCATCGAGCAGTTGGGCGAGTCGCGCACCTACGAGAAAGTCATCAACGGCATCCGCCACGGTGTGATCGAAACCCGCTATGCCATCTACCCGCAGCACAGCGGCACACTGACCATTCCGACGCAGACGTTCAGCGCCACCCTGGTAGAGCCACGGCCCGCCCAGGACAACAACCCCCAGGGTTCCAAGCCCGGCAAGCTGATTCACGTCAGTTCGCCGGAGCTGTCGTTGACGGTCAAGGCCAAGCCTGCGCTGTACCCGGCGGATGCTCCCTGGCTGCCGGCCCGCAGCCTGACCCTCACGGAAAGCTGGAACCCCGAGCCCGATCATGTACAGGTGGGCGACTCCCTGACCCGCAGCCTGACCTTGAAAGCCGAAGGCCTGGCCGGCGCGCAACTGCCACCGCTGGCACTGAGCGACATCCCCGGCCTGCGCCGCTACCCGGACCAGCCGGTGCTGAGCAACCAGAACAACGACCGTGGCCTGATCGGCAGCCGTGAAGACCGCGAAGCGCTGGTGCCCAACCGCGTTGGCGCGCTTGAACTGCCGGCGGTGGAAGTGGTGTGGTGGAACACCCACGAAGACCATCTGGAACGCACCAGCCTGCCGGCGCGCACCCTGCAAGTGGCGACCAACCCGAGCCTGATCGTGGACACGCCGGCCAGCCCGACCGTGATCACCGCGCCGGACAACGACAGCCTGTGGATCTGGCAACTGACCAGCCTGATCCTGGCCTGCACCACCCTGCTGGGCTTCGGTTTGTGGTGGCGTGCACGCTGGCAGCCGGCGATTTTGCGTGCCGCGCAAACCGGCCCGAGCCCGCGTACCTTGCTGGACGACCTCAAGCGGGCGAGCCAGGCGAATGACCCGCAGGCTACGCGTCAGGCGCTGGATGCCTGGGCGCGACAGCAGCCGGAGACCCTGGCGGATATGGCGGCGCGGTTTGTGCCGTTGTCGGATGCGCTGGATGGGTTGAACGGCGCGCTGTACAGCGAGAGTGGGCAGTATTGGCAGGGAGAGGAATTGTGGCGGGCGGTGAAGGCGATTCCGATGGCGGAGCGCGAGCAGGACCCTGCGGGGGACAGCACCAGCTTGCCGCCGCTGTATCCCAAATAGCCCCCCTTGCAGAAACACCGCAAACCCAATGTGGGAGCGGGCTTGCTCGCGAAAGCGGTCTGTCAGTCACATATCTGCTGACTGATCTACCGCCTTCGCGAGCAAGCCCGCTCCCACATTTTGATCTGCGGCGTCTGGGTTACTTGCGCGCCGCCTCCCACGACTTCAGCAACTCGTTATAACTGACCGTCTCACCCTGCGGCTTCTCATTTGCCAGCTTCGGTTTCGGCGCACCCGGCTGGTCAAACCAGTATTGCGCGTCCCGTTCCTCGTTCATTTTCGGCCCGCAAATCGGCTGCACCTTGGAGCGTTCCAGGCGCGTCATGATCGCGTCCTGATCCTTGGCCAACCCATCCAGCGCCTGCTGCGGCGTCTTCTCTCCGCTGGCCGCCTCCGAAATATGGCTCCACCACAATTGCGCCAACCGTGGATAGTCCGGCACGTTGGTGCCGGTCGGGGTCCACTCCACCCGGGCCGGGCTGCGGTAGAACTCCACCAACCCGCCGAGTTTCGGCGCCAGGTCGGTCATGGCCTGGGAGTTGATGTCGGACTCACGAATCGGCGTCAGGCCAACGATGGTCTTTTTCAGCGATACGGTTTTCGAGGTCACGAACTGCGCGTACAGCCAGGCCGCCAGTTTCTGCTTCTCGGGCGTCGACTTGAGGAACGTCCAGGAACCTACGTCCTGATAGCCCTTCTTCATGCCCTTTTCCCAGTAAGGCCCGACGGGCGATGGCGCCATGCGCCATTTCGGCGTGCCGTCGGCGTTGACCACCGGCAGGCCCGGCTTGGTCATGTCGGCGGTAAACGCGGTGTACCAGAAGATCTGCTGGGCGATGTTGCCCTGGGACGGCACCGGACCGGATTCGGAGAAGGTCATGCCCGCCGCTTCCGGTGGTGCATAGGCTTTCATCCAGTCCACGTATTTCTGCGTGGCATACACCGCCGCCGGGCCGTTGGTGTCGCCACCACGGGTGACGCTGGAGCCCACCGGGTGGCAGTCCTCCACGCGAATGCCCCACTCGTCCACCGGCAAACCGTTGGGCAGGCCCTTGTCGCCGCCACCGGCCATGGAGAACCAGGCATCGGTGAAGCGCCAGCCCAGGGACGGGTCTTTCTTGCCGTAGTCCATGTGCCCGTAGACGCGCTTGCCGTCGATTTCCTTGACGTCTTCGCTGAAGAATTTGGCGATGTCTTCGTAGGCCGACCAGTTCACCGGCACGCCGAGTTCATAGCCGTACTTTTCCTTGAACTTGGCTTTCAGGTCTGCCCGTTCGAACCAGTCGGCGCGGAACCAGTACAGGTTGGCGAACTGCTGGTCGGGCAATTGGTAGATCTTGCCGTCGGGCGCAGTGGTGAACGAAATACCGATGAAGTCCTTGATGTCCAGGGTGGGTGAAGTGAAGTTCTTGCCTTCGTTGGCCATCAGGTCGGTGATGGATTCTGTCTTGCCATAGCGAAAGTGCGTACCGATCAAGTCGGAATCGTTGACCCAGCCGTCATAGATATTCTTGTCGGACTGCATCTGGGTTTGCAGCTTTTCCACCACGTCGCCTTCCTGCAGCAAGTCGTGGGTCAGCTTGATCCCGGTGATTTCGCTGAAGGCCTTGGCCAGCACCTTGGATTCATACTCGTGGGTGGTGAGGGTTTCCGACACCACGTTGATCTTCATCCCGCGAAACGGCTCCGCGGCCTTGATAAACCACTTCAGCTCTTCAAGCTGCTGGGCTTCGGTGAGGGTCGACGGTTTGAACTCACTGCCGATCCATTTTTTTGCAGCGTCTTCATAAGCATCCGCCCAGGCCGCAGCACTGAGCCCGCTGAGCGCCAGCACGGCCGCCAATGAAATGCTATGTCGCAGCTTATTGTTTTTATCGAACATAGAGACCTCCTGGTTTTGGGGTTCAAAAGGGGCAGCTAGCCCCAACGCATCACAGACAACAGCCACACCAGAGACAGCGCGGACGCCACCCAGATGCTCCAGCCGGTTACGCCGATCACCAACAAATGCAGGTAGGCGCTGCCGAGAAGACCGATAAACAAGCGATCACCACGGGTGGTGCTGATCGGTAAAAAGCCGCGCCGGGGGATACTCGGCGAGCGCAATTCCCAGGTCGTCATACCCACCAGCAGCAGGCCGATCGCGGCAAAGAACAGTGCAGTCGGGGTGGTCCAGGCCATCCATTCCATCATCGACTCCTCAGACCCGGCCCAGGGCAAAGCCCTTGGCCACATGGTTGCGAACGAACCAGATCACCAGCATGCCCGGCAAAATGGTCAACACCCCCGCCGCCGCCAGCACGCCCCAGTCGATGCCGGAGGCCGAAACCGTACGGGTCATCACTGCGGCGATGGGTTTGGCGTTCACCGACGTCAGCGTGCGTGCCAGCAGGAGCTCGACCCAGGAAAACATGAAGCAGAAAAACGCCGTGACGCCGATCCCCGAGCCAATCAGCGGGATGAAAATCTTCACGAAAAACTTGGGGAAGCTGTACCCGTCGATGTAGGCCGTTTCGTCGATTTCCTTGGGCACGCCCGACATGAAACCTTCGAGAATCCACACCGCCAGCGGCACGTTGAACAGGCAATGGGCCAAGGCCACCGCGATATGCGTATCGAACAAGCCAATGGACGAATACAGCTGGAAGAACGGCAGCAAAAACACCGCCGGCGGCGCCATGCGGTTGGTCAGCAACCAGAAGAACAAGTGCTTGTCGCCGAGGAAGCGGTAGCGCGAGAACGCGTAGGCCGCCGGCAGCGCCACGCTCAGGGAAATCACGGTGTTGAGGCTGACGTAGTAGAGCGAGTTGAGGTAGCCGGTGTACCAGCTCGGGTCGGTGAAGATCACCTTGTAGTTGGCGAAGGTGAAGTCCTGCGGAAACAGGGTCAGGCCGCCGAGGATTTCGGTGTTGCTCTTGAAGGACATGTTCAGCAGCCAGTAGATCGGCACCAGCAGGAACAGGATGTAGACCAGCAGCGGGATTACCTTGCGCTTGCTCATGTTGGCGGCCTCAGCGGTTGGCGTCGGAGTGGGTCATGGCGGTGTAGAACAGCCAGGACACCAACAGGATGATCAGGAAGTACACCAGCGAAAACGCCGCCGCCGGGCCCAGGTCGAATTGGCCTACGGCCATCTGGGTAAGCGTCTGGCTGAGGAAGGTGGTGGCGTTCCCTGGCCCGCCGCCCGTCAGCACAAACGGTTCGGTGTAGATCATGAAACTGTCCATGAAGCGCAGCATCACCGCGATCAACAGCACGCTCTTCAGTTTTGGCAGCTGGATATGTCGGAACACCGCCCAGCTGGACGCCCGATCAATCCGCGCCGCCTGGTAGTACACATCCGGGATCGCCCGCAGCCCCGAGAAACACAGCAGCGCCACCAGGGACGTCCAGTGCCACACGTCCATCACCAGCACCGTGACCCAGGCGTCCATGGTGTTGGCGGCGTAGTTGTAGCTGATGCCCATCGCATTGAGCGTGGAACCCATCAGGCCAATGTCGGCACGGCCAAAGATCTGCCAGATGGTGCCGACCACGTTCCACGGAATCAGCAGCGGAATCGCCATCACGATCAACACCAGCGACGACCAGCGGCCCTTGGTGGGCATCGTCAGGGCAATCGCGATGCCCAGCGGAATCTCGATCAACAGCACACACGCCGAGTAGATGAACTGACGCAGCAGCGAGTCATGCAGGCGCGGGTCCAGCAGCACCTGTTTGTACCAGTCGGCGCCGACGAAGTAGCGGCTGGATTGGTCGAAGATGTCCTGCACCGAGTAGTTGACCACGGTCATCATCGGGATCACCGCGCTGAAGGCCACCAGCAGGAACACCGGCAATACCAGCCACCAGGCCTTGTTGTTCTGCACCTTGTTCATGGCTGCACCTCCAGCAAGTAGTCATCGGCATACACCATCAGCCACTGCCCCGGAAAGCTGATGGACGCCTGGCCCTCGGGCACCGGTTTGTCTTCGGCCAGGCGCACTTTCAACGGTGCACCATCGAGGTTGAGGGTCATGATCTTGTAGGTGCCGAGGTCTTCCACATGGGTGACTTGCGCCTGTAGCGCGTCGGGATTGTGCTCATCCCACACATGGATAAATTCCGGGCGGATGCCGACCTGCAGCCTTTTGTAAGGCGTTTCGCCAATGCGCTGCTGCAACGCCTCGGGCAACGCCAGATGTGTCCCGGCAAAGCGCACACCGCCCGCCTCTGCCTGCACCTCAATCAGATTCATCCCAGGGCTGCCGATGAAATAGCCGACAAAGGTGTGGCTGGGCCGCTCGAACAACTCCCGGGGCGTGCCGAACTGCACGATCTGCCCGCCATACATCACCGCGATCTTGTCGGCGAAGGTCGAGGCTTCCAGTTGGTCGTGGGTCACGTAGACCATGGTGATGTTGAACTGCTCGTGGATCTGCTTGAGCTTGCGCCGCAGCTTCCATTTCAGGTGCGGGTCGATCACCGTCAGCGGTTCGTCGAACAGGATCGCCGACACGTCATCCCGCACCAGGCCGCGGCCCATGGAGACTTTCTGCTTTTCATCGGCAGTGAGGTTGCGGGCCTTTTTGTCCAGCAGGTTTTGCAGGTCGAGCACCTCGGCAATTTCCTGCACCTTGCTGTGAATTTTCGCCTCGGCCATGCCCTGGTTTCGCAGGGGAAAAGCCAGGTTATCGAACACGGTCATGGTGTCGTACACCACCGGAAACTGGAACACCTGGGCGATGTTGCGTTTTTCCGGGGTCAGTTCGTTGACCACCTTGGCGTCGAACAGCACCTGGCCTTCGGATGGGCTGAGCAGGCCGGAGATGATGTTGAGCAAGGTCGACTTGCCGCAGCCCGACGGCCCCAGCAACGCGTAGGCGCCGCCCTGCTCCCAGACGTGGTTCATCTCGCGAATCGCGTAGTCCTCGGGGCCGTTTGGCTTTGAGCTGTAGCTGTGGGCCAGGTTCTGCAAATGGATCTCGGCCATCAGGCAACCCTCGCGACACGTCGGCCGGGGGCCTGGACCAGCCGTCCCTGGCCATCGAACACAAACAGTTTGTGGGTGGGGATATAGATGCGGATCGGCGCGTCGACGTCGTACTCATGCACGCCGGGCAAATGCAGCACCAGCAGGAAGTGTTCGCTGCGCACATGCAGGAAGGTTTCCGAGCCACTGATCTCGGCGACCTCCACGGTCACGGCCAATTCCAGGTCATCGTCGTTGCTCGGCACCAGGCTGATATGGCTGGGACGCACGCCAAAGCGAAACTCGCCCTCACCGATGGGCCGCAGGTCGACGTTCAGCGGGAAGTGCACGAAGTTGGCGAAGCTCACTTCATTGCCACTGATGCGCCCGGGCATCAGGTTGATCGGCGGCTCGGAAAACAGCTCGGCCGCCAGCACGGTCTGTGGCTGGTGATAGACCTCGGCGGCCTTGCCGCTCTGGATCACCCGGCCCTCGTGGAGAATCGTGGTGGTGCCGCCCAGGGCCAGGGCTTCGTTGGGTTCGGTGGTGGCGTAGATCGCGATGGTATGGCGTGCCTTGAACAGCTCGCGCATTTCCTGGCGCAGTTCTTCGCGCAGTTTGTAGTCCAGGTTCACCAGGGGCTCATCGAACAGAATCAGCTCGGCATCCTTGACCAGCGCCCGGGCCATGGCGGTGCGTTGCTGCTGGCCGCCGGAGAGTTCCAGGGGGTGACGCTGGAGGAATTTCTCGATACGCAGCATTTTCGCGGTTTCGAGGACTTTGCTCTGGATCTGCTCGGCAGAGACTCCGGCCTGGCGCAGCGGCGAGGCGATGTTCTCGAACACGGTCATGGTCGGGTAGTTGATGAACTGCTGATAGACCATCGACACATTGCGCAGGCGCACCGGCTTCTGGGTGACGTCCACGCCATTCATCAGGATGCGCCCGCTGTCAGGCTTGTCCAGGCCGGCCATCAGGCGCATCAGGCTGGTCTTGCCGGAGAGCGTGCGGCCCAGCAATACATTGAAGGAACCGGCTTCGAAACGCAGGTTGGCGTCGTCGATCCAGGTTTGGCCTTCGACAACGCGAGTGACGTGCTCCAGGGTCAATGACATGACACGACCTTTTTATTATTGGAATGGTTCTGGCAGGAGCACAGAGCGAGTTCCGTGCCAACAACCCAAACCTCAGGCCGGTCAACGAGTTAGGCAAAACAGCGATTCGCCTCTGAACAGAAATGAACAGGTCAGGCTGAACAACTGAACAATCGGCGGGTTGACAATGAACAGTTCTGAACAACACTTTGCAGGAGCGAGCAAGCTCGCTCCTGCATAGAGATAGAGCCCAGAACAACAATAAGACAGGGTCACCGCCATGAGCACACCGCTGGCGCACGATGCCATCATCCAGGACTCCTGGCGCCGCTGCCGGGCCTATGGCCTGGATCACCAGAGCACACCGAGCTTCGACCAACTGCCCGCAGACGGCGTCAGCCAGTTGCTGGAAAGCCAGCATTCCCTTGTGCAGACCACCCACCAGGAAGTGCTGCCCTACTACGAAAACATCCTCAGCAATTCCAACTGCCTGATCATGCTTGCCGACAACCAGGGCCAGGTGCTGACTTCGTGGGGCACCCAACGCTTTATCGACCCCAAGCTGGCCCGTGGTTTCAGCGCCGGCGCCAGCTGGATGGAGCGCTCCAGCGGCACCAACGCCATCGGCACCGCCCTGGCCTGTGCCCAGGCAGTGCATATCGAACATGACGAACACTTCCTCAAGGCCAACCGTTTCATGACCGGCTCGGCAGCGCCGATCTTCGATGCGCAGCGGGAAATCATCGCGGTGCTGGATGTGTCCAGCGACAGCTACCTGCCGCCCTCCCACACCCTCGGCATGGTCAAGATGATGAGCCAGACCGTCGAGAACCGGCTGATCCTCAACCTGTTTCGCGGTGAGCATTTCCAGCTGACGTTCAACACCGGGCTGAACAACCTCGACAGCCAGTGGGCCGGGCTGCTGATTTTTGATGAAAGCGGCCAGGTACTGTCAGCCAATCGCCGGGCGGACAACCTGCTGGGCATCAGCCTGTCGCGGGTATTGATCGACAGCCTGTTCAAGGTCTCGTTGCTGGAACTGCTCAACCAGCCCGAAGGCCTGCCCTTCTCGCTGCAAGCCGCCGGACGCAACCGTTTCCAGTGCCTGCTGAAACGGCCGAAACAGGCGCCAGTGCAGGCTCGCGTGTTTGTGGAAACGAAAAAGCCCCGCGAACCTGGCCCCACGGCCATCAGTCTCAAGACCCTGCACTTCGGCGATGCCCGCGTGGAAAAGGCCGTGCGTCAGGCCGAGCGCCTGCTGGAAAAGGATATTCCGTTGCTGATCCACGGTGAAACCGGTGTCGGCAAGGAAGTGTTCGTCAAAGCCCTGCACCAGGCCAGTTCCCGCAGCCAACAAGCGTTTATCGCGGTCAACTGCGCAGCGATCCCCGCCGAACTGGTGGAGTCGGAACTGTTCGGCTATGAAAAAGGCGCGTTCACCGGCGCCAACCAGAAAGGCAGCATCGGGCTGATCCGCAAGGCAGACAAAGGCACGCTGTTCCTCGACGAGATCGGCGACATGCCCCTGCCGACCCAGGCCCGGCTGTTGCGGGTATTGCAGGAACGCTGTGTGCAGCCTGTAGGCAGCAGCGAGTTGTACCCGGTGGATTTGCGGATCATCTCCGCCACCAACCGCTCGCTGCGCGAACAGGTACAGCTCGGGCGTTTTCGCGAAGACCTGTATTACCGCATCGGCGGCCTGACCCTGGAGCTCCCCCCGCTACGGGAGCGCACGGATAAACAGGCGCTGTTCAAGCAGCTGTGGCAACAGCATCGCGAGCCGACGCAGTGGGCCGGGTTGAGTAACGAGGTGCTGGCCTTGTTTGAACAGCATCCGTGGCCGGGCAATCTACGCCAGGTGAGCAGCGTGTTGCAGGTGGCACTGGCCATGGCGGAAGAGCAGCCGATTCGGGCGGAACATTTGCCGGATGATTTTTTTGTGGATTTGAATGGGGTGGTGCCGGTGTGTGATGCAGTGGATGACAGTCTGGACCTGAATGAGCGACTGAAGGCGGTGGGCGGGAATATCTCTCACCTGGCCAGAGAACTTGGCGTCAGCCGCAATACCCTCTACAAACGCCTGCGACAAAACGGGAATTCTGTGTAGAAACACAATCAAAAATGTGGGAGCGGGCTTGCTCGCGAATGCGCTGTATCAGTCGCTGATGCTTTAACTGACAGCCTGCATTCGCGAGCAAGCCCGCTCCCACATTGGAACTACATTGGGTTTGAGAGGTGGGCTCAGTTCAGGACCGGCGTCGCCCCCATTGGCACTTTGCGCCCCGGCGCCGCCATCTCAAACAACTGCTCCACCCGAGCACTCTCCTGCGCACTCGGCTTGATCACCAATGCACACGCCACAAAAATCCCCGCATTGACCACCAGCCCCACAATCCCGCTGGTCAACGACCCCAGCCCGGGAATGTCGTCCGGATACATCGTCGTCAGCACAATCGCCACCACAATCCCCGCCAGCATCCCGGCAATCGCGCCTTCCTTGTTGCCGCGGCGGCTGAAGATCCCGAAGAACAGCGGCACCGCCAACTGGATAATCCCCTGGTAGGAAATCTGCGCCAGCAATTGCAGTCGCGCGTAATCAAAGGTCAGGTACGCCAGCACCGAGGCGGCAACGATAAACACCACCATCCCGGACTTGGCCAACAGCGTCAGTTGCCGATCGGTACGCGGGGTGTTCCAGGTAGCCAGGTCGTTGGCGAACTGGGTGCCGCAGACCTGCACGCAGCCGTCGACGTGGCCGATGCTCGCCGCCAGTACGATGACGATAGCCAGCGCCAGCATCCACGGCCCGCCGATGTCGAACAGCGAGAGGAACCAGCCTTGTTGCGGGTGCGCGATGACGTTCGGGTCCTGGCTGATGGCCGCGGCAAACAGCATCAGAATCCCGTAGAAACCACCCACCAACAGGATCGTGTACAGCGTGCCTTTCTTCACCGCCTTGACGCCGCTGGCGGTGTAGATGCGCTGGAAGCTCATGGGCCAGCACATCGAGCCGATCACGCCGGTGAAGATCAGGCTGAACATGTACAGCGGGCCGTAACCGGTGCCGCTGGCGCCGGGAATCAGCAACATTTTCGCCGGCAGGTGCGCCAGGTTGGAGAACGACGCCTGGTCACCGAACAGCAGGAACACACACAGCGCCGCACACACGACATAGGCGATCAGGCCCTGGAACATGTCGGTCATGATCAGCCCGCGCATGCCCATGCTCACGGTCCAGTACTGGCGCACCAGAACCACCACCACGCCGGCGACCAGGCAGGTGGTGACGCCCCAGCGGCCGAAGCTGGCGAACTGGAACAACATCGCCAACGCCTGGATGCCCATCACCACCCACGGGAATACCGAGATGATGCCGATGATCGAGGCCACGCGCTTGACCACCGGGCTGTTGAAGCGCATGCCGAGCAAGTCCGGCTGGGTGCGCAGGTTGAAACGCTGGCCCCAGGTCCACGCGCGGCGGGCCATCAGGTACATTGCCGTCACGCCAAGGGTGGCGTAGACCATGCCGTAGAAGCCCAGGGCGCCGCCGATGGTCAGGGCGAAAAACGCGGTAAAGGTCGAGCCCGGCCACCACGAGTTGGTGTAACACATGGCGATGTACCACGGCCCATAGGAGCGCCCGCCTACGGCGTAATCGGAAAAACTCGTGCTCTCGCGGTTGGTGGCGTACAGCACGGCGATCATCCCGGCCAGGAACAGGCCGATGATGCCGAAGGTGATAAAGAGGTTGGCATCGCTGGCGGTGCTGATCATTGCGCATCCCCCTCTTCGGGTATTTCGCCGGCCTTCAATTCGGCGACGTACAACGCCCACAGGCCCAGGCCTGCGAGGACGGCAATGGCGATCCAGTAGAAGATCGGCAACGGTATGCCCAGTACCAACGCGGTACTGCCGCTCACGCTCAAATAGAACGGCGGGAATAAGGCGAGCATCAGCAACAGGAAAAAGTACACGCCAAAGAGTTGGCTTTTCAGGCGTCCGGGTGGTGCACTATCAGATTTCATGAGTCGGGTGCTCCTTGAATTTGTGGATCGTTTTTTTGTGTGATCAAACAAAAATCAAGCAGTGAAAACGCAGGCACCAATCAGCGCCCAAGTGACTTCATTCAATGCATTATTGTTGTCTGGCGCAGGCTCAAGCCTGTCTTAGCCAGGTTTCCCATTGCGAATCGTTGATGATGCTGCGGGCACGCATGTGCTTCCAGGTGCCGTATTTGTAGAAGTCGAAATCCAGCTGCGACACCGCGTGCTGCACCATCGCCCAGGTCGACCATTTGATGTCCGCCAGGGCCTTGTGCAACTTGATGCGCGCGAGGTTCTGCGGGGTGACCTGGCCGAAGTAATCCTCGATCAGGGCCAGTTCCATTTCATCAGTGAAAAACATCTCGCCGAACCACAGCGCCAGTTCGTAATGCCGGTCGTTGTTGGAAGCGTATTCGAAGTCCACCAGACGAATTTGCCGACGGTCGTTGAGCATGAAATTACCCGCCAGGGTGTCATTCATGCAGGGAGCCAGGTCGATGCCGGAAGCTTGCAGCACGCCCCGGGCGCGGTCGCATTGGCGGCGCAGCCAGGCGTCGTCGGCGGGCTTGCAGCCGTTGAGTTGCTCCACCTGCCGCTGGTGCTCGGCAATCATGTCGAACACGGTCTTGGTCTGCACCAGTGGCGGCTGGTCGTTGAACGCCTTGAGGGCGTGCAGCGCGTTGTGGCGCACGTCGCGGTCGAGGAAGTCGTGGTTGGAGGAGGCGCGCCAGCCCTCCATGAACTCGAAGACTTCCACGCCGAACTCTTCAAGGAATGCGAACACCGGCGCGCCATAGCCGGTTTGCGCCGCCTTGAGGCTGGCGTCGTGGGCCGTGCGGCGGTCGATGAACATCTCGGTGCCCACGCCCGGCACCTTGAAGAAATACGCAGTGTCGATCCCGGCCACTTCCACCCGCCAGTTGGTGTTGGAAATCCCGCCGCTGACCGGTTCATAACGAATGCCGGTGCCGCCCCAACTGGCAACCCCGCGCACCGCCGCTTCCAGCTGACACTCTTGTGGCGTACACGCCTCACCTAACGCTTTCATGCCTGCCCCTCCTGTACCTGACGTAGCCAACCTTCAAACCGCGGGTCTTGCAGACTTTGGCGGCAGCGCAACAGCGTCCACTGCCCGACCTTGGAAAACTCCAGCGGCCGCGCCGAGGTAGCGCCGACCCACAGGCCCCAGAGCGTCCAGTACCAATCGTTGATCAAGGCGTACAAGCGGCAGCGCGCATAGTCGCTTTCACGGCAGTCGCCGGCCCAGGCATGGATGCCTTCGCGCCAGTCGTTTTCGAAGACGTACAACTCGTTAAGGCTGATGGCCACGTCGTACCAGGGATCACCACTGCCGGCGTAATCGAAGTCGATCAGTTGCAAGGCGCCGTCCGGGCCGATCATCACGTTGCTCGCCACGCCGTCGCCGTGCAGTGGCACCGAGTCGCTGGCGTTCAGTTGCAGCGAGGTCCAGGCCAGGTCAATGCAGGTGCTGATCCAGGCGTGGTCGATGGGCAAGGCCACGCTGTAGCGCACGCATAATTCGCGCAGGTGCTGGATGTCTTGCAGCGGCGAGCGGGCGAAGCCCGGCGAGGTGCCTTGGTGCAACTGTTTCTTCAGGGCCCAGAGCGCTTGCAGGCGCTGGGGCTGCATCAATTCGTCGAGGCGGGCCCAACGCCACTCGCTGGTGGGCAACGCATCCAGCAGCAACACGCCGGCCGTGGCATCCACCAGGCGCACACCCGGCGTCACGTCGCAATCAGCTGCCAGTTGGGTGGCGCGGGCAGTGCGTTCAATGTCGATCAACGCGCGCATGTCGTCATGCAAGACTTTGGCGTAACACTGGCCCCACGGTGCGCTGACGGTAAAACCGGCCCACTCGGTGGCCAGGCGTACCGGCGAGGCAATCCCGGCGGTGCCCTCTTCGACCACCACATGGGCGGACAAGCCGGCGGCCTCCAGGGCGCCCAGCAGCCGTGACTTTGCTTGCAAACGACTCGACATGGCAGACCTCATCGGTAGGCGTTGGGGGTGCAACAGGCGCGGTGCAGCAACGCGGTCAGCATGTGCAGGCCGTTGCGCATGTCCTGTTCGCTGGTGAATTCCGCTTCGTTGTGGGACACGCCATTGCTGCTCGGGATAAACAGCAGGCACACCGGGTAATGCCGGCTCAGGCTGATGGCGTCGTGGCCTGACACGGTGACGCTGTTGCCGATGGGCAAGCCCAGTTGCTGGCCGACGCCGTAGGCCAACTCGGCAAAACCGTGGTGCAGGTGGGTCGGCTCACGCAGGGCGCGGCTTTCGATGCTGTAGTCGGTCGACGTGGCGCTGGCGGTGGCCTTGAGGCTGGCGTCCAGGCGCGCACCGGCTGCGGCCAGTAATTCGGTGTCGGGCGAGCGGTACTCGACATGCAACGTCACGCTGGAAGGCACAACGTTGGGGGAATTGGGATAGATCTCCAGGCGCCCCACCGAGCTGTGCAGTTGCACGCCGTGCAGGTCGGCCTCGGCCCGCACCGCAGTGATCGCGTGGGCGGCGGCCAGCAAGGCGTCCTTGCGTGCAGCCATGGGTGTAGGACCGGTGTGGTTCTGTTCACCGATGAACCGAATCCGTTGCTTGAGGGCGGCCCAGGTGTCGCGCACCACACCGATGGCCAGCCCGTCGCGCTCAAGGCCATCACCTTGTTCGACGTGGATTTCCACATAACCGGCGATGTCCAGCTCGACGCGGCCCTCCCCCAGATAACCAATCTGCTGCAGCGCATGCTTGAGGCTGATGCCATCGCCATCGCGGCAGGCCCAGGCGTCCTGCAGTGGCAGGTCACCGGTGAACACGCTGCTGCCGATCAGGCTGGGCTGGAAACGCGCGCCCTCCTCGTTGGTCCAGTTCACCACCGCCAGGTTGCACGCCGGTACTTCGCCGCGCTCGCGCAGTTGGCGAGCCAGGCTGGCCACCGCGACTGCGCCGGCCAGTACGCCATAGACCCCATCGAAACGCCCGGCACTCGGCTGGCTGTCCAGATGCGAACCACACAGCACGTAGGGCGCTTCTGGATTAAAGGTGATCAAACCGAACATGTTACCCACTGCATCCACACGCACGTCAAAACCGCGTTCAGTCAGCCAGGCCGCGAACAGGTCGCGCACGGCGCCGTCTTCGGCCGAGGCGGCGAGGCGATGCAGCCCACCGGCCTTGGTCGCGCCGATGGCCGAGGTGTCGCGGAACAGCGCCTCGAAGGTTTCAAGGTCCTGTTCACTGGGCACCAGCAACTCAGGGGTAAAGGATATCGACATGGGCTTGCTCCAGGCGGGTCGCAAAGTCGTTGGACGGCGCACGATTGGTGACCAGGGTCGTGATGGCGCTGAACGGCAGCGTATTGATAAAGGTGCGGTGGCCGAACTTGGCGTCATCGGCCAGGATCACGCTGCGCAGGCTGTGTTTGGTCAGTTCCCGGCGCAGCAGCGCCTCGGGCTCCTGGTAGTCCATGAACCCCAGCTCAAGGTCGACAGCGCCGATGCCCATGAAGGCAATGTCGTAGTGGAACTGTCGGACGAATTCCAGGGTGTGGGCGCCAATCAGCGCGTTGTCGTTGCGGCGCACATCGCCGGGCACCACCAGCACCTGGTTGGCGCTTTGCTCGGTGATCAGGCGGGCGATGTCCAGGGAGTTGGTGATGATGCGCAACTGGCTGAACGCGGTCAGTTGCTGGGCCAGGGCCAGGGTCGAGGTGCCGGTGTCGAGGAACAGCACCATGCCTTCGCTCACCAGCTTCGCTGCACATACCGCGATACGCGTCTTGGCCTGGGGCTTGATGCGGCTGCGCACCTGCAGCGGCTGTTCTTCGTTGAGTCGCGGCAGGATCGCGCCGCCGTGGATGCGCCGCAGCTTGCCGGCTTCTTCCAGGTACTTGAAGTCGCGACGGATGGTTTCTTCGGAGACGAACAGTACCTGCGCCAGGTCCGACGCCTTGACGCGCTGGTGTTGAGTGAGCAGGAGCATGATTTCGTCGAGACGTGGCTGGTTGAGCATAAAAGAGGTATTCCAGGGCAGGTTCAGGCGGCCGGTATTGCGCGCCCCACGGCGAAACGCGGCGCGAGCCGGTCCAGCGGGGAGCATAGAACGTAATACAGCCATGGACAGGGTCACGGGTACCTCTCACTCATCAGGGTGTGAAAGGGCAGGACAACACAAAGCGTTTATCACGGGCGGGCTTCTTTTGAGCCCACTCCGGGTGCAATCAATCAAGGCATCAGCATCGGGGGGAGGTGCTGATCCCAGGGGGCGATGGCTTCGACGGCCGCGCAGAATTGCAGCACCTGGGCGTCGGCAAAACGTGGGCCGATCACCTGCAGGCCAATCGGCAAACCGCTCGGGCTGAAGCCGCAGGGCAGGCTGGCAGCGGGGTTGCCGGTGATATTGAACGGATAGGTAAACGGCGTCCAGCGGGCCCAGGGCACCGCGCCCTCCTCGCCCGGCCAGCCCTCGGGGGCAACCCGGTCGGCGGCGAACGGCAGGATCGGCATCGTCGGCATCAGCAGTACGTCGTAGTCATTAAACAGCGCGTGTACCTGATTGGCGAACAGTGCACGTTGCTGCACAGCCTTGAGGTAGGCCGCCAGATCGTAATCGGCGGAGCGCTTGATCAGCGCAGCGAAACCCGGGTCCAGTTGGTCGAGGCGATCGGCCAGGGATTTGCCATAGGCGATACCGCGCCCGCCGACCCACAGGGTTTCGAAGGTGGCCAGCGGGTCTTGCCAGTCCAGGGCCAGGGTGGTGACGGTGACCGGCAGCTCATCCGCAAGGTAATGCACCGCCGCTTCGACGGTGGCGGCGATGACCGGGTCCACCGGCGTATCGAACAAGGTCGGGCAATACGCCACACGCACAGGGCCCAGCGGTTGGTCGCAGCGCGCCAGGTAGGACTCGGTGGGCGCGGGCAAGGCCTGGTGATCCAGCGGATCGGGCCCGGAGAGGATATCGAAGAGCAACGCGCTGTCGCGCACGGTACGGGTGATCGGGCCGGCGTGGCTGAGCATTTCAGTGGCGGACCAGGGCCAGGTGGGGATGCGCCCCAGAGAGCCTTTAAGAGCGAATGCACCGCAAAAGGCGCCGGGAATGCGCACCGAACCGCCGCCGTCGGAACCCAGCGTGGCCGGGACCATGCGTGCTGCCACCGCAATGGCCGAGCCGGAACTGGATCCTCCGCTGGTGAGCTGGGGGTTCCAGGGGTTGCGGCCATTGCCGAAAACCCGGGAGGTGCTGGCGCCGGTCCAGCCGAATTCGGTGGTGGCGGTCTTGCCGAGGATGATCGCGCCGGCCTCCTTGAGGCGGCGGATGATCGGGGCGTCCTGGGTGGGGACGTTGTCCAGGCCGGTCAGCGAACCGCGGGTGGTGCGCAGATTGGCGGTGGAGAACAGGTCTTTGATGCCGAAGGGGATGCCGTGGAGCGGGCCACGAAATTGGTTGGCCTGCGCTTCTGCGGTCAGGATTTCAGCCTGCTCCCGCGCGGATTCGGTGTAGACGTCGCCGAAGGCATTCAGTGTGGGATTGTGGGTTTTGATGGCTTCGAGGCTTTGCTCGACCAGTTGCACAGGGGTCAGTGTGCCTTGGCGGATGCTTTCGGCTGCGTGCAGGACGCTGGGCATGTGGGTCAGTGAGGTATCAGTCTTCATTGAGCATCCTGGGACATCTGCGAAATGATCCAGCGGGTACGTCAATAGACGCCAAGGGAATGGAAGCTGTCAAGTTGGATTTGTTGCGTATGTGGGTTTTGTGGGATTTATTTTTGTCGGAGATTTGGCTTACGAAAACGGGTCGGTTTAGCCGGGGATTTGGCGAAACGTCCTATCAGTAGCAGTGGATAGCTCTGACTTCTTTCTCTTACAAACCTCTGCAAAGTCCCTCGCCTGATCACACAGCGCGAGGGAACGCCGATGTTTTTTTTGATTAATGCTCTGCCCGATGGGGCTGCCTCTTGAATCCCGCCCTAGGCAGGTTGGCCCTGGCTCCCATGGATGTGGAGACGAAGGACGTTGAAGCGGTCTTTCGTAATTTCAGGGAGTGCCTTAACTCGTTTGACGATTGGGCTGAGAGCTTCTGGAGCTTTTCGTCGCTGGAAGTCGAGCAGGTGTTCAAGGTTGGGGATGAGGTCGCGCTGGTCGCGCCTGTTTCCTCTAAAGCCCCCAGTACCACCGTTGCAATGTGCAAACCCAATGGTGCGCTGACCCTGGTGCATATGTTTGAGAGCAAGCGGTTTGTGCCGATCGGCAACACGCCGGTCATGCTCCAGGCCATCGCCGAGGACGGCAGCCTGATCGGTCCCCCCATTCATAAAACCATCGGCCCCAGCGGCATCCTCGAAATCACCGACTGCACGCGCGACCAGCAGTATCGGGTCAGCTTCTACCCCGATGTTTCCAAGGATCACGTCAAGGCGCTCTACGCCTCCTATCAGTCGGTGATCAGCTCGCTGGAAAGCAGCTTGCGCAGTGAATGGACGAGCACCTTCGAAGAGCAGTGGAAACAGTACTCAAACGCCAGCGCCCTCGACCGTCGCAAGTTGATGGACGCCGCGTTTGTGCGAGGGATTACGAACACGCTGTACAGCCTTTGGGACGGTATTCCAAACCTGTACGACTGGCTGGCGGACATCAAACCCAATAGCGAAAAGTTGCTGCAGTACCTCTCCCAAGGCGAGCTTGAAGAGCTGTTGAAGCTCAGCAATGAGGCCATTGCCAACGGTCTTCTGGTGCTGAGCGATGAACCGCTGCTGTTCATCTATCTGTCGGCGATGTTCAGTTGGGCGCAATTGCTTCCGCCGCCGGACATGAACGAGCTGCTGGGGGAAATGACTTCCGAGGTACTGCTCAACCTGCTGTTGCTGTTGGCCACCGGCGGCATGGGTGTGGCGGTGCGTTTGGGCCCGCAGGTGCTGGGCAAGGTCAGGTCCGGCCGGGCACGGGTGTTACTCGAGCAGATGGCCAAGTTGGGCGAGGCACCACGGCTGGACTGGCACCCCAGTGTGCTTAAGCCGGTGTCGCTTAAAAATGATCCAGTGTCGATCAAGGCAGCGGCCGTGCCGTTGAAGGCCGGTGTAAACGAGGTTTCGAATCCGGCAGCGCTGGTCCGAAAGCCTAAAGCGGCGCGCACGGCGCTGGTGAA